>CALZOG010000023.1 GCA_945827635.1 uncultured Bacteroidales bacterium | reverse complement strand
CCATCTTTGAGCGAGACTAAAAACGGATACAAGAATTTTTCAAATGTTGGTACCATAATTAAATGTTATAATTTACCCGTTGGCGGAATTAAAGTAGCGCATGTTTAATTTGCCCAAGCGGTTTGTTATTAATAAAATTGATATCTTGTAGGATAGTTAATGCGCTGATTGTGATGATAATATGAGCAAATAATCCTACATGTTGTTTCGCATAATTGTGACACAACATAAATTGGTCCACCATTTTTTCCGCCAACGAGTTATTATTATTGTTCTACTTCGCCTTTCCAGGAGTTGAAGCCCGTGCTGAGTTCTACGACTTGGTAGCGGTGTTGGGCGAGTTGCATAGCGGCATTTTTGCTTCTCCTGCCTGAACGGCAGTAGAGCGCAATGGTTTTGTCTTTTGGAAGCAGTTGCTCTGCTTTCTGCATAAAGTCGGCTTGGGTTACATCAATGAGTAGCGCGTTAGGTATATGTCCTTGCGCGTATTCGTTGGCTGTTCTGACATCCAAGCGAACGACGGTGGTATCTTCAATGACCTGCGCAAAAGTCTCTGCATCCACCGAGCGGAAGTCAGCAGCCTTGCAGCCCACAAAACTCATTAGGCAAAGTAGGATAGGAAAGGGTTTCATGCTATTATGGCAGTTATGCGTTTTTACTTGAGTAGGATATATGCAAGACTGGCGGCGCTGATGATGATCCATAGCAGGACACCTTGCAGCAAGGGGCGGATACCTACGGACTTGATGACATCGACGGATAGTGAAGCGCCGATAAAGAACATTGTGATAATGAGTCCTTTGCGTGCAATATCTGCAATGAACTTACCTACTTCGGGATAGTCTGTGAGAAGGTAGGTGTTGATGAGCATGGCGACGATAAAGAACAAGATAAACCATGGGATAGTAATCTTCTTGCCGTCGCTGCGGAAAATGAGCGATGTAACCAATGCTAATGGGATGATCCACAAGGCACGCGTGAGCTTGATGGTGGTAGCCACTTGCAGGGCTTCTTCGCCATAAGCCGCTCCTGCTCCCACTACCGAACTTGTATCATGGATAGCAATAGCCGCCCATGTGCCGAACTCTTGTTGGCTTAGTCCGAGCCAATGCCCCAAAGCGGGAAAAAGGAAAAGACCTATAGCATTGAGGATAAACACTGTAGCTAATGCCATGGACATATCGGTGTCCTTGGCCTTGATAATTGGTCCTACCGCAGCGATGGCACTACCGCCGCAGATGGCTGTGCCCGAACTAATAAGGTAGGATGTGTTGCGGTTGAGTTTCAATACTTTGCAGCCAATAAACATACCTATAAGCAAGGTGCCTATGACCGATATAATCGTAAATAACATGCCTTCCTTACCTGATGCGAGTGAGGCTTGAAGGTTCATTCCAAAGCCCAAACCGATGACGGAGTATTGGAGGAGTTTCTTGGATATGTTCTTATTGAATGTGGGGTAGGCTTGTCCGCAAAGCAGGGCAAAGACTAAGCCAATAAACAGCACCACGGGTGGAGTTACCCACGTTGAAAGGAAACGGATCGCAGGGATATAATCGCAAAGCAGACACAGCGTGATAATGGATAGCAGAGCGATATAAATATGTCGGTTGTATTTGCGTAGCATGGGGTAATTATGAATTAAATTATTTTGGGGTGATTATACTTGTATGAACTGTGCGCCCAGTGCATGGGCGAGCATGCCGTCGGTATCCAGTCTGTCGCCGATGAACAGGGCGTTCTGCCAGGGGAAAGGGTCAGGCATATCGCCTGCGGGGTACAAGTGCCTAAGAAGCATGTCCCCAAGGCTCGGGTCGGGTTTGATCGTACCCAGATCACCGGTGGAGAGGATACAATCGAAGTCATCGGGGTTAAGGCGAAGTACACGCAGTTTGTCCACAGCGGCCTCATAATCAGAGAGCAGTGCGACTTTTATGCCACGTGTATGGCAGTGGTCGAGCAGCGGTTGTACCCAAGGTTCGGCTTTGTAGTGTCGTGCAATGACACGTACCATAGCGGGAAGATACGTTTCGTTATACCACTTGTCGGAAAACTCCTGTGTCACGGTCTTATCGGGTGTGTTTGGCGTGTTAAGTGCGAGTCGGCGTCGCAGTAGTCGTCGGTAGCGTCGTTCGGCAGCCAATGACGGCAGATGGCGCCACTGGCTGCGTATCATGTACCACGCCATCCGCGGTTTGCGGTAGATCGTCCCGTCGAGGTCAAGCACAACGAGGGCAACGTCGTTGGGTATGGAAATAGAGGTTAACATCCCTACTCTTGCTTTTGTTCGTTGTTGGCGTTGGTGTCCGTTGTGTTGTTAGCCTTGCAGCCTTGTCGTCGTTCGGCACGCTCCCTGCGTCGCGTCTCACGTCGTGCGGTACGTTGAGCACGTCGTTGATTACGGCGTGCACGGTTTTTGTTAATCCACTCGTCCCACTCGTTGGCTTTCTCGATGATAGCCTGGCCGATTGAGCCGTCCTGCAGTTTCTCGATAAAGGTGAACTTATTCCGTCGGAACTCATCCTGCATGAGCAGGTTGAACTTGAACTGTCCGTCGCGGAAACCATCCTTGAGGCAAGCAGTCTTGAATCGTGCGTAGGCGTTGGATTGCAGGATATGTACTTTCGGCTCGTGCAATCGGAACGAGGCGCGTTTGGCTTCGTACTCAATATTGATCTTCTGCAGGTGTTTATCGACGACCTTTCCGAAAGAATCTGCCTGCTCCTGGCGTATATCCTCGTCGGTGAACTCGAAGTAGAAGTGGTAGAGGCTCTGCTGTATATCAGCGAACCCGACAAAGAACTTCGTTTTGATCTTCGTTTCCTGCTCCGCCTCGTGTACAGCCTGTATGAACTGCGGTTCGTAGAGTTTCTCGCCGGTCATGGATACTATACCATTTACCTTGGATATCATGTGCACGGTAGGCGTCTTGCGGTAGTAACCGCCCACCTCAACGAGGTCGTTCATGTTATAGCGGTACAGGCCGGAATAGGTGGTTACGTAGGCGCAGTAGCGTTTGCCGAGTTCAAGTTCGTCGATCTGGAGGAAGTGCTTGTTGGGCTTGTCGATCTCATCTTCCGCCACAAACTCGTAGTAATGGAAGTGGGGGAAGAGGACGCTCTCGTTGGTGTCATCGAGGGAGAAGCCGAATCGGCACTCGGTGGCTATATATCCGAGTTCCTGATAGAAGGTCTGATCCCAGTCGAAGGCATCCATGTACTTATCCATATAGATCTTGGTATTGCCGCACTTCCATGTAGAGAGGTACTGCAGCCAAGGCCAATAGTCTTTGGGCAGCAGTCGTCCGTTCTGTTGCAACAGTTGCTTGAGTTCCTGTGCTCGTTCGGGTTTGGCGAACACGTATGGTTTGAGCGTCTCGCGTATATCGTCAGGGATGTCGAACTTTTCGCTGAGTGTGCCGTGGGCGATATCTGCAATCAGTTCGTCGGCGTTCTCATCCACGGTGCGCATGAGTTCGAGAATGGTGGAGGGGTTGGCAGTAGCCCACAATGTGACGTCGCGGTGCTGTATAGCCAGTCGCATGAGGGCGTAGTTGCGTGCCGCATAATCGGGGATAGACATCACGGCAGCCGGGGCGACATAATGTTTCTTGATAATAGGCGGTATATCGCGTACGAGCACACCGCTGACACTGCCGAACAGTGTACCGTCAGGCGCGTAGCCCTCGACCTCCTTCCCCACAATCGGGAAGATATGTCCGCCAAAAATGCGGCTGCGGTGCTTGACAAAGTTCCATGTCCAGACGTGCGACATTTTGCCATACACCGCCTTGAGGTACTTGTGTGTCATAGGCACCCACTTTGGTTCGCTGGTGGTGCCTGAGGTGGTAGCGTACATATCCGGCTTACCGGGGAAGAGGATATCGGGCTCACCGTTCTTGTGGCGCTCGACGTACGGGCGGAGCGTCTCAAAACTCTCGTTGACCGGCACGAACTGCTGGTAGAGGAGGAAGAAGTCGGACGTGGATGTGGCATGCAGGATCGTATCGAAATGATGCTCCTTGCCATACACAGTGTCCTTGGCGAGCGATAAGATATGCCGCAACGTGTGCTCCGCCGCTTGACGCGGGTGACGGCTCGCGGCCTTGAGGCGGATAGTCTGACTGCCACCCACCAGGCACAGCATTGCATTGATTAACCACGGAAACGGTAAAGGGTTACCGTTATTGTCATCGTAAACATGTTTTCTTGTCATATAAATTATTTTTGTCAACCAATCGCGGTTGATGTATTATTGATGCGGTTATTGTCGATGTTGCGTTTTGCGCCAGACGCCGAGCAGCCACTCTTTCACTCCGCTTATCAGACGCCAGATAGCTGACGGCTGCGGTATATCGGTGAGCAGGAAATCTTGCCCTTCGGCGCGCGTGCTCTGCTCGGGATAAAGCAATAGTGTACTGTAGTTGCCAAAGAACTCGCTGAGCATCCTTGGCACTTGCGTGAACAAGGGGTTGTAACTGGCTGTTGACTTGCGGGACTGCACGAGCACAAGCATGTCGTCTTTCTGAATCTGTTTGGCTATCTGCAACACATCTTCCCAATCCGTCAGTTCGCGGTACGAAGCACGCAAGTATTTGCCCGGGCGTGCACACAATGCCTGCAGTGGACGTTTGGTATCTTCGTTGCAATAGAAGAGTACCTTCGCGCCTATCTGGCTGCTCAAACGGCGTATCTGACCAAAGCAAGAGATAAAGTCACGCTCTTTCTCTGCATAACGCGGCACAGCTACCACCAGTCGGTTGATCGTATTAAGAGGTTGATGCTCATGGTAGATAACTACCGATTTGCCGGAGCGCTCCACAAACTGTTCTGCCTCCTGCCAGTCAACTGCCGACACAAACTCGGGTTCGGGCAACTGACTGAGAGTCGATATACCATGTAGCGCTTTGTCGTTCTGCTCCGCCACCTGCATCACGAGCCACTGATCTTCCGTTCGTTCGCTCTCCAGACGTGCTTCCTCAAGCAGAGCAAGTTGCTTGGCAGCGTGCTCGGTAACGAACGAGGCTGTGGTGCACAACACAAGAATCATCACGACCGTGGCATTGAGGATCGTGGTATCGAACAGCCCGACCGAGTAACCTATAGTCACGATAGCCAGCGTGCCGGCAGCGGTAGCATGCGTCAGACCGAACATCAACTCCCTATCCCAACCCGACAGGCGGAACGAGCGTTGTGCAGCCCACGCAGCGAGCCACTTGCTCGCCAGTTTGGTGACAATCATCGCCAGCGCCATGAGGGCTGTGCCCCAACCTACGAACAGCAGTCGGACATCGATTATCATGCCTACGCCCAACAGGAACAGCGGTACGAAGATCGTGTTGCCCACAAAATTGATTCTACCCATCAGTGGCGAGAGATTGGGCACCCATCTGTTCAGTGCCACGCCGCACAGGAACGCGCCTAAGATCCCCTCCAAGCCTGCCCACTCCGCTAATCCCGCACTGGCTACAAGCATCAGCATCACCATTGCAAAACCTGCTGCTGTACCTTGACGGTGACGGAAGAACCACTTGGCTATCATCGGGAACACACCAAATACCATCAGTCCCAACAATGTCGTTTTCCCCGCCAGGGTCCACCAGTACACCCAGCCGTCACCCGCGAGCAGTTTGCTCTTGAGCACAGCCAACACCAGCAGCGAAAGCGTTATGGCTAACATCGTTGCGCCGACAGTCATGTTCACCGCAGCGGACTGCTGCACGCCGTAGCGGCTGACTATAGGATAGGTCATCAGCGTATGGCTGCCGAACATAGCACCGAGCAGAGCGCTCGTCTCCCACGACAATCCAATCGCTCGCGCGCAAAAGAGCCCAAAAGTAAAGGGAATGACGAACGTGAACAAACCGAACACCACCGCACCGAAGCGGTACTGGCGGAAGTCGTTCATATCAATCTCTATACCAGCCTGGAGCATGATATACAGCATGCCCATCTTTCCTAACACATCTATCGTGGCGTTCTTGCCTATCAGCCCCAAACCGTGTTCACCGATAAGGATACCTACCAGAATAAAACCGACCAGTGCGGGCACGTGAATCCTGCGGCACACCATAGGCATCAGCCAAATGATGGCAAGCACAAGCGTTAATATGGCAAGGCTGTTGGTAATCATCAGTCAAACAAAGTGGGACTATCCTGATCAAACTTCTTGAGAATGGTTTTCATTAAGGTCTGCCGCACCATTTCCGAGCGGTTGCGGAACTTATACCGTTCGCAATAGCGCGTGATCGTTCGCATCTCGCTATCGTTGAGCAGAACCGTGACCGGATGGTTGCGCGGCAGTTTTTTGAACTTATCGGATGAACTGTTCTTTTTCATCAATCCTTTATTCACCAGTTCATCCGTCAAAACAACACTCCGAACGTCAGCAATCCCATAACCGCCGTTCGCCTGCCGGTGGAGAGAAATGATTGCAACGATTCATCCGGAACACCTATCGTGTGGCTGGCGGCAGCAAGTTGTTGCACCTCGGCTTCCACACCTATGTGCAGCGAGCCTGTACGCGAGAAGTGGTAGCGATATGCCAGGGTCAGTCCGGCATTCACGCCACCGTGTATGCCGCCCACACCTATGCCGTAACCTATGTTGACACCGATCATCGGAGCGTGTGCACCTGTTATTACGGGCAACTCCATCACTGCATCAACGGGAATAATCGATAGCGTCTTTCCTTCAGCCATCAAGGCGCGGTAGCCTACTTGGCCGCCCAGGAAGATATGTTTGCCCCCGAGGTTATTCGCCCCCAGACGAAAATCCGCCGCAATAGCTCCGCCCAAGGTCGCCTTGCCTACGTCTGTCACCGAACCATCCAGACACGCTACACCGCCTGCCACACGCACTCCCAACGAGGTACGCTTGACGTTGGTCACCGAGCGCGATTGCGAGTCATCCTTCGGTGTCTGATCGGGCTCTTCTTCCTTTAGTTCGGTTATCTCTACGATATCTGACATAGGGAACTGGAATCGCGTGCCGTAACCATCCTTAATGATCACCACGTCATCATTACGCAGCACAATCTCACCGGTCACCACCCTACCCGAGCGGAACACAAGTGTATGTTGTACAGCTTGCTCGGCAAACACCATCAAAGGCAGAGCAAGCAACAGAACCAACAGTCGGAAGCGAGTAGATATATTCATAAATCTTGTTTTATTTTCGTTAGGCTTTTGCGCACGCACGGCACACTAATTAAAGTACGCGCGGGCACAATAAAACGCACAAAGGTACAAAAAAAATCCCACATTTGCAAATTTTCCGGCAGAAAAAATGCATTTTGTGGGATTTTTCTTGTCAGCGCAACTAAAAGTTGCAACTGAGAGACAACATCAAACGAACAATTTAGATAATGCCCTGCTCCAACATAGCCGTAGCTACTTTCATAAAGCCGGCAATGTTGGCACCCTTGACATAATCAATCGTTCCGTCTTTCTGCGTACCGAACTTCACGCACTGCTCGTGGATCGACTCCATGATATGGTGCAGACGCGCGTCGACCTCCTCGGCTTTCCAGCTCAGGTGCTCGGCGTTCTGGGTCATTTCCAGACCAGAGGTAGCCACGCCACCGGCATTGACCGCCTTACCCGGAGCAAACAGTACACCGTTGTGCTGGAAGAAGTGGATAGCACCGGGTTGGCAACCCATGTTACTTACCTCGCAGCAGCACCAGCAGCCGTTGGCTTTGAGCTGCTTGGCATCTTCCTCGCTCAACTCGTTCTGGAACGCGCACGGCAGAGCTATATCGCACTTGATCGACCAGGCTTTCTTGCCTTCGGTAAAATGAACCTTGCCCGGGAACTTCGTTGCCATATCTTCCACCTTGTTGCGGTTCGATGCACGCATAACGAGCATGTAATCAATCATCTCGTCGGTTATACCGTCAGGTATCTCTACAACGCCGTCTGGACCGCTGATGGCTACAACCTTGGCACCGAGTTGTTTGGCTTTCGTGGCAGCACCCCACGCTACGTTGCCGAAGCCCGAGATAGCGATACGCTGGCCTTCAATCGATTTGCCAGCGGTGTGCAGCAGGTGCTGGGTGAAGTACAGTGCACCGAAACCTGTTGCCTCAGGACGCAAAATCGAACCGCCCCAAGTCATACCTTTGCCGGTCAGCACGCCGGTGTGGTACTCACGGGCGAGTTTCTGGTACATGCCGTTCAGGAAGCCGATCTCACGGCCGCCGACACCTACGTCACCGGCAGGTATATCCTGGTCGGGACCGATGCAACGCCATAGCTCGAGCATGAATGCCTGGCAGAAGCGCATGATCTCATCGTCAGACTTGCCAACAGGATCGAAGTCCGAACCGCCCTTTGCACCGCCCATAGGCAGGGTTGTCAGAGCATTCTTGAACGTCTGCTCAAAGCCTAAGAACTTAAGCATCGAAGGCGTTACAGCCTTATGGAAACGCAATCCGCCTTTGTACGGACCGATAGCGCTGTTGAACTGTACGCGGTAGCCAAGGTTGGTCTGCACCTTACCTTCGTCGTCCACCCATGTTACACGGAACGTAAAGATTCGATCGGGCTCAACCATACGCTCGATGATCTGCGCACGCTCGAACTCAGGGTGTTGGTTGTAGGTCTCTTCGATGGACTCCAACACTTCCTGTACAGCTTGTAAGTACTCGGCTTCGCCCGGGTGCTTGGCAGCGAGTCGCTGCATAATTTCTTGTGTTTTCATTTGTTTGATTGTTTGGATTGAAAATGATTATAGTTTTTTGAAATATACATAAAATGTTGTCCCCTTCGCCGAGGTGTCAAATGTGATAACACCCTCGCTACCATCCACAATATTCTTGGTGATGGCTAACCCCAAACCCATGCCTGTGGATTTGGTGGTGAAGTTAGGCATAAATATCTTATCTTGAATATTTTGCGGTATTCCCGGACCATTGTCTGATATACTTATCTCCACCCATGTGTAGGTTGCCGGCAACCGGCGTTGCACCATTGTTTCCGGAGCAGCCTGTTTGAGCATAACAATGATATCGGAATCCTTGTGTCCGTGTAGTGCCTGCAGGGCGTTCTTGATGATATTCGTGAACACGTGCGCCACCTGCTCGGCATCCGCGTATGCCATCACTCCGCTTTCCGGACCGACATATCGAATTGGTATATCCGGGTCACTCACGCGCATGAGCGAAACAGCCGAGAACAGTTTCTCCGCCACGTCCACCTCCGAGGGTTTGACCTCTGGCATCTTCGCGAAGTCGGAGAAAGTGGTGGCTATGCGTCCCAGATCATCGAACTGCTCGAGTAGCAGGCGTGAGGCGCGGTCAAAACGCTCGTCGAAATATTCTGTTCCCTTGATACGCTGCAACTGCTGCACGGATAGTTTCATCGGGGTGAGCGAGTTGTTGATCTCATGGGCAATCTGCCGTGCCATGGTTCGCCACGCTGACTCGCGTTCCGATTGTGCAAGTTTCGTAGTGGACTGCTCTAACTGCTTAACCATCAGGTTGTACTGCCCGATCAGTTCGCCCAACTCGTCATGGCCCTCATAGCGGATATAGTTATCCTTGCCGAGTTGAAAGCGGTGCATGGTATCCGCCATGTTGCGCATGTTGCGCGTCAAACGCTGCGTGACAAACACGGCTATTACGAACGCCAGCACAAGCAGGAAGATGTACGGAGGCAGAAACCGGCCTATATATTCCGTCACTTCCTGCTCTACCTGCGCCGAGGATACGTAGCACGGCACGGCTATATATCCTATAGCCACCTGATTGCCGTTGTAGAACGTAGTGTAAGCCGTCAGGTAGGGCACCGAACCTATCTGCTCGTAGCAGATTCGGTCCACGCTGTCGGTAAAAAACGGTTCGGGCGCAATAACGGGCGATATCAATCCTGACTCCAGCAACTGTGGTACAGATGAACCTACCAGCCTGCCGCGGGTGTCATATACAAGTATATCCGTCTCGTAGGTATAACTCAGGTCGCGAAGATCGGTGTTCAGACCGCGGGTGTTGAGGGCGGAGAGGTGGATATCCCAGTAATACAGTTCCTCCAGCACGGCTTGTATGTACCTCGCCTTGGCTTGCTGGCCGGCCTGCTGGCGTTGTTCATAATGCCTGCGCACGTAGGATGTGGACATAAAGAACACGTACACGAACCCAGCCAGCACAAGGGCGACAACAAGGTACTGCACCTTGGTGTACACCTTCATGTTGCGTACGCCATGGCTGCGCCATAGGTTGATGACAAACGCCGTGATGACAATCATACAGATCAGCAGCACGATGCCGATCATCAAGTGGTAGCGCGACAACCCGTGCTGCGGTTCGGTGAACAGTGTACCATATGAGAAACTATCCGGCGACAAGGCAGGCAAAGGCTCCTCCTGCTCCATTTCCGGCGGCACGAGCGAGAACAGATACGTTCCGTCATCCGCCATGATTGCATAGCAGCCCTCGTTCACGCGCTGGCGACGGATGAGCCATCGGTTGTCGGCATCAAACGGCGGAATAAAGTCGTTAGGCAGGCGTTCGCTGTACTGCGCAAACTGGAACTTGAGCGGAATAATCGTGCACACCGAGTAATCACCGCATTTTGTCCAGCGACCCACGCCTATGGCGTTATCGAACCGCCCCAGCCACCAATCGTCGTAACGCACACGGTACAGACCGTTGGCTACCAGCCAGTTGTGCGACCAGAACAGCAGGCCGTGGTGGTCATATACATAGAATACGATTTCCGGGTAGGCGTGCGAAAGCGGTAACAGCGAATCCAGTTTGTGCTGCTCCAGCAACGGTTGGAGTTGTGCAAGCAGGGTCTGTACCTCCGCCTGGCGGCTCAAAAGGGTCTTCTGCACCCTGTTGCCGTCAGCCGACAAACTGTGACATGCGCAAAAAAGCACACTCAACACGCCAATCAGCACAACAAAACGTACTATTTTTAGCAGTTTTTTCATTTCCGCTTGCAAAGTTACAAAAAAAATCGTAACTTTGCAAGCAAAATCGAATAAATATTTCAATTTTCGGCGCTAAACATTCAACATTCAACATTTAACTTATATATGGCTGCTATTTTTACTGCCTTACTATTAGGATTACTTACTATACTTGACCCCTGCACCCTGTTCACGAGTATCACGGCTATCAGTTATATCGACCGCGAGTTGGCTAACCGGCTCAAGGTTTTGCTCAACGGATTGATGTTCGTGCTGGGCAAACTGGCAACCTACGTGCTACTGTCTGTGCCATTTATCATGGGCGCACAGACGGATGGCATACAACATATTCTCGAGCACTACAGCGAACCTATACTGGGCGTGTTTATGATTATCTGCGGCGGCGTGCTGCTGTATAGCGGCCATCACCACCACAACCACGACCACGGTATGAGCAAGTGGCTGCAGAGCGTGGGAAGCGAGAGCAGTTGGCTATGGTCGTTCATGCTGGGTATATTCTTCGCCATTGCGTTCTGCCCGCACCGATTGGTATATTTTATCACGATGATTGAAATCACCGTTTCCCTGCCGGCTTCATGGAACTGGGTTCTGCCTATTGTCTTCGGTTTGGGCACCGGTCTGCCTATCATGCTCATTGCTTGGCTGGTAAGTTACAGCGCGGTCAGCATCGGCAGTCTGACGAACAAACTGCACACCATCGAGAAGTGGTTCAGGTATATCTGTGCCGTTCTGTTCCTCGCCTTGGGTATATTTTTATGCTTCCACACCTTCCACCACCACGATCACGACCATGAGCACGGGATTTCAGTTCAAGCAGTTCTTCGTTAGGCACGATCGTTGTGCTATGAAGGTCGGCACCGATGGCGTGCTTCTCGGCGCGTGGGCACCGGTACCTGCCGTCAGCACTCAACCATCTGCATGCAAGATCCTGGACATCGGTACAGGCTCGGGACTGATTGCACTCATGGTGGCGCAGCGATGCCCCGAAGCACAGATTGACGCTATAGACATCGACCAACAAGCCTGCGAACAGGCAGCAGCGAACTTCGCCGCCTCCCCCTGGGCAGAACGTCTCCACGCCACGCATTGTCCGCTACAACAGTTAGCAAACAATAGTCTGTCTGCTGAAGGCGGTCTCTCTTCTGTCAGCGCAGCGGCCAATCAGCCGAAGGCGGTCTATAATCTCATACTGAGCAATCCGCCATACTTCGTTGACAGCCTCAAGAACCCTGACGCAGCGCGCAGCACTGCCCGGCACAACGACACACTGCCGTTCGGCGAACTCATCGCATGCAGCACACGCTTGTTAGCGCACAACGGCATACTGGCGCTCATCGTACCTGCCGAGGCGGAACCCGAACTGCAAGCCCTCGCCATGCAACACGGCTTATCATGTACGCACCGTTGCTACGTCCACCCCAAGCCCGGCAGACCAGCCAAACGCGTACTAATCGCCTGGCAGCGCACTACCCGTGACATCCGTGACATCCGTACAGATCACCTCACCCTCGAGAGCGCAGACGCTCCGCGCAGCCCAGAATACCAACAACTCACTCGCGACTTCTACCTCTAAATAGCCAAATCGTAAATCGCAAATCGTAAATGATTAAATCGTAACTATCATGTTATTGTACCCCAACTGCAAGATTAACATTGGTCTGCGCGTAATCAGCAAGCGCGCTGACGGCTACCACGACCTGGAAACAATCTTCTACCCCGTGAAAGGTCTGTCGGATATCCTGGAGGTTATACCTTCCAAACAGTTCCGCTTCACGCAATCAGGTTTGGTGGTTGACTGCCCGGCGGACGACAACCTGATTATCAAGTGTTTCCGCCGCATGCAGGCGCACTACCCGCAGATTGGCAATGTGGATATCCGCTTCACCAAACGTATCCCGTTCGGTGCAGGTCTGGGTGGCGGCTCAAGCGACGCGGCACACATGGCTATCGCGCTCAACGAGTTGTTTGAGTTGGGGTTGACGCAGCAGCAACTGGCTGCCGAGGTGGCACCGCTGGGCGCGGATTGTGCGTTCTTCATCTACAACACACCCTGTCTGGCAGAGGGCATTGGAGAACGGCTGACACCTGTCCCGTTCTCACTCGGAGGTTTTCGTCTGATCATGCTCAAGCCCGACGTTCATATCAGCACACGCGAGGCGTACGCAGGTATCCGCCTCTCCGCCGACCAACCCTCGTTGGCTGCCCTCGTACGCCGAGGGCTTACACCTATCGATCTCGTGCGCCATGCGGATATTATCTTCAACGACTTCGAGCGAACCGTTTTCCCCTTACACCCCGAGTTGGCGGCTATCAAACAGAGCCTGCTGAACGCCGGTGCCGTGTATGCCGCCATGAGTGGCAGCGGCTCAACCGTTTATGGCCTGTTCGAATCAGATCCTCAGGATCCCTGCGAGCCTGCGCAGTGGGATGAATTCGACCGCACCACTCTTGCCGGTTACGGCTTGACCGATCCCGCCTTGGCAGACATGCTCATCTTCAACGCCGTTCTCCGCATGGAGCACCCTGTCTTCGACTGATCCCCACTCACTCTCTATCAGCGAAGCGGCATAACAGCAATAGGCGGTCTATCGTCCATCAGCGCACCGAAGTACCACCCTGAACGTCGTGCCCTTGCCGACCACCGATTGATGAACAAAGATCTTACCGCGGTGGTACTCCTCCACTATGCGTTTGCACAGACTCAGTCCCAACCCCCAGCCTCGCGACTTAGTCGTGTACCCGGGACGGAAAACTTGGGCGTAACGCTTGCGCTCTATGCCTTTGCCGGTATCGGTCACATCCAGAATAATCGTCTCTCCCTCGCGCAGCAGGTGCAGACCTATCCACCCGCGGCCGTTCATGGCATCCACAGCGTTCTTGATCAGGTTCTCGACCACCCATGCCATCAGCGGCGCATCTGCCTGCACTATCGCTGCGCCACTCTCAGCTGGAAGATCGATCTTCAGTTCCATCTCTACTTTCTTCGATATGCGCGTACGCATATAGGCGTAGGTCTGCTCTACAACCTGCCGTATATCCGTCGGTTGCAACGTTGGCGCACTGCCGATACGTGAGAATCGCTCGGCTACGAGTTGCAGACGGTTAATATCCGTAGCCACATCCGGCAGCAAATCATCCTCCGGATAACGCGTACGCAGCAGTTCGAGCCAGCCGTTGAGTGAGGAGATAGGTGTACCGAGCTGATGTGCCGTTTCCTTGGTCAGACCGACCCATACGCGGTTCTGCTCGTTGCGATACGACGTGATGATATAGGTAACAAGCAACGCCACAAAACTCAGCACAACAAGCATCTGCACCAACGGAAAGAACCGCAACTGACGAAGAAGACTCGACTCTTCGTAGAAGATATACTGTGTCACTCCCGGTGACACGTGCACCTCAATTGGCGTCTGCGACTCGCGCAGGTGCTCTATCTTGTCTTGATAGAACGCCTCTACATCCTTTTTCGGCTCCGGCACGTTACGAGTCAGAATGACATGAAAATCGGCATCGGTCATATAGACCGGTATAGTGGTATTTGCCTCAATGATGGACGAGTAAAGGGATATATCCGTATTCTCGTCAGCAATCACGAGTTGCCGCGTAGCTTCCGCCCACACAGCCATACGTTGTTGCTCGATCTCGGCAAACTGCCTTGACAGGTTATGCGTGAACCACGCTGACGCACTGAGGAACAGCACGGCAAAGACAAGAGTAATCCAACTGATAGTACGGCTACGCATTGTATAGTGAAAGGTGAAAGGTGAAAAGGGAAAGGGTTACTTTATTCCTAATTTTTTGCGAACATCCTTGGGCAGAGCATCCTTGTGAACGAGTACATCGTTGGTCTTGTAGCGCATAAACGCCTCACTTACATACCATATACCCTTGTAGTCGGAACGCGCCGTTCCCCAAGAGTTCTTCACCATGTAATATTTCTTGCCGTTCTGGTCGTGCGCAATGCCAAAGATCTGCATGCCGTGGTCGTCGGTTGTCTCCCAGCGGTCGTAAGCATCCTGGCGCATCTGTTGTGTCACCTCTACCTCTGGCAAAGGCCGTTTGGTCAGTTCATCCTTGCGCTGGTCGGCTTTCAGCCCGAGCCAATGTGCCATGTCGCTGCCAGTGATCTCCGCACCGTTGTCAGCATCGGGCATAACGCCTATACCATTGCGCGTAAATCCATCCTCGCTCACATCAGCACCCCATGCCAAGGTATAACCTTTGGCAATGGCATTGTCAATCACTGCCATCATCTCATCAATCGGCAAGTTATACATCTGATCCATACGCCAGTTGTCGGGCACCTCAAGCGCAAAACGCTCATAGAACGGGTGGTGCGTATAACTGGTTATACTCACATAATCATCCTCTTTCAGCCCAAGCTCTTCGGCAAAACTCTTCGGCGTATATTTCTTGCCTTTGTAAGTAAACTCCTCGGGGCACGCGCCCAGATACGTGTCGTAAATTGCCTGCAAACCTTCTTTCCACACCGGTGTCAGTTTCTTGAGTTTTCCGCTGGTCAGTGCCTTAAGATACCCGCCGGCTACTGCGTCCAACTCGCTATGCACCGGCAGCGTGTCGCCTTTGGATGCGCCGTAACGGATACCCGGCATAGCCTCCTGGGGCACCAGCCCGTAGTGCGACATACAGTAGATCACATCATAGGCACTACCGCCCGGGCTGAAACTGCTGCCTTCGCCATATTGGCGAACAAAATACGTGGCACGATCCATCATTGTCTTGCTCACCACAAACATCTCACTCAGGTCATACTCGCCCTTACCCATACGCAGCAACTCGCTCTCCAGAAATCCGATGGTCGAAAATGCCCAGCAGGTGCTGGAGCGGTTCTGATCCTTCACCGGTGTGATAGCTACACTGTCCACCATTGTGAACAGGAAACCGTCAACACTGTCCTTTACTGCCGTGGTATCGGACGGCTGATCCACAACAACCAAACCTGTCGTCTGAGCCGACAGACACATGCAGGCAAACAGACCTGCAATAATCAATACTTTCTTCATATATCTTTGTTCAATTTTATTTTGCACAAACAGTACACCGGCTGCATCGAATTGACCGCTTACGCGAAAAAAACTGCAAAAATCGTACCGCAAATAAAAAAAGTGCCCGTAGTATTTGCAAATGTCAAATATTTTTTGTAACTTTGTGTGCTTTTTAGAAAAATCAGGCAGCACAGTGCCGGCTTTTCCGATTTTTGGCAAACGATGAAGCTCTCCGATATACAAAAGTACATTGCCAATCATCCGTGGTTGGGCAAATGGGTACTGAACAAGTACACAATCACTGTACTCATATTCGGTGTGTTCTTTTTGTTCATCGGTGACCAGTGCCTGATCCGGCAGATTAAACGTGCCCACCAGGCGCGACACCTCGAGCGACAGATAGAGGAGAGCCGCAGCAACATTGCCAACTATCAGCGCCAGCTGGACGCACTGGCTAACCCCGACAGCCTCGAACGATTCGCGCGCGAGCAATATCACATGCACGCGCCCAACGAGGAGGTCTATGTAGTGGAATAAACCGCTGCGCTCACCTTATAATACAGCAGCCAAACTTGGCTGCTCAAAAATCAACCATCATGAAAACAGGCAAGATACTACTGATAATAGGACTGATCACGGTAGCAGTGGGAGCTGTGCTCTCCACGCAGGATATCGAACCGTACGCCGACTATACCTTGGTTGCCGGGGCTGTTTTGCTAGTGCTGTCAGGCTCATTCAGAATGCGGGAGAAGTAAGATGCAAGACAAACTCGTAAACGAACATTGTATTCTCGGCATTGACCCGGGTACATTGTTCATGGGCTACGCTATTCTGCACACCGTGGGACAGAAAGCCGAGATACGCGAGTTCAGCACACTCGATGTACACAAACTCGACGACCAGTATGCACGCCTGCAACAGGAGTTCTTCTTCATTCAGAAGCTGATTGACAAGCACCACCCTACCTGTCTGGCGATTGAGACGCAGTTTGTTGACAAGAACCCGCAAACGATGATCAAGATCGTGCACGCACAGGGCGTAGCCATAGCCGCAGCACTCTCGCGCGATGTGCCGATATACGAATATTCGCCGATGAAAATCAAGATGGCTATCACAGGCAACGGACACTCCACAAAGCAGCAGGTGGCGGATATGCTGCAGCGGTTTCTGCATATACCCGACGAGCAGATGCCCAAGAAACTCGACGCAACCGACGCCTTGGGTATAGCCTACTGCCATTTTTTGCAACTCGGGTTGCCCGTTAATACCGCCAAAGGCGCAAAGAACTGGACTACGTTCGCCAAGCAGCGCGGGCTCGCTGACACCGCTGCCACCACACCGAACCAGAAACTCCTCGCTGCCATGCGTGGGCACAAATAGAGGCAGCCAAACTTGGCTGCACATAAACACCAACATTCGACCAACAAAACAACAAACAACAAAATAAAAACAATTATGGCTTACAAAATTTCTTACGACTGCATTGCATGCGGTACATGTAAAGACGAGTGCCCGATGGGCGCAATTTCCGAGGGTGAGCACTACTCAATCGACCCTGAGATCTGTGTTGATTGCGGCACGTGCGCTGACGTCTGCCCGAGCGGCGCTATTGCTCCTGAAGCATAAGCACGTTCTATCGACTGCACATCTGCAAGTTACATGCTTGCAGATGTGTATTTTGACGAAAAATCATTCTACGCTACTATATAATGAAAAAAGATAATATTGTTGTTCGGTTCTGCGGAGACTCGGGCGATGGTATGCAGTTGACAGGCGGACTGTTCTCGTCATTGTCTGCTATCTTGGGTAACGAGATCAGTACCCTGCCTGACTTCCCTGCCGAGATTCGTGCGCCGCAAGGTACATTAGGCGGCGTGAGCGGCTTCCAGGTCAATGTGGGCAAAGGTGTGTTCACACCGGGTGACAAAGCAGATGTGATTGTGGCAATGAACGCAGCGGCACTCAAGGTCTGTGCCTTGGGCTCGAAGTTCAGCAAGCAAGGCGCTACCTTCAACGAGGCAGACGCACTATTCAAGAAAGATGCCGTGGTAATAGTCGATACCGACTCGTTCACCGATGCCGACCTCAAGAAAGCCCTGTACCACACCGACAACCCGTTCACCGAACTCGGCTTACCCGAATCCGTACAGGTTGTACCTGTCGCACTGACCGGTCTGACCAAAGAGGCGCTGAAAGACTCAGGCATGGATAACAAAGCCATGCTCAAGTCGCGAAACATGTTCGCCTTAGGTATCGTATGCTGGCTGTTCGACCGACCTATTGACAAGGCTATCCACTTCTTGGAAGGCAAGTTCGCCAAGAAACCCGCACTCATCGCCCCGAACGTCAAGGTGCTCACCGACGGTTTCAACTACGGTCAGAACCTCGCACTGTCCGTCAACCAGATACGTCTCACTCCTGCTACTGAACAGGAGCACGGCACTTATACCTCCATTGCCGGCAACAAAGCCACGGCATGGGGACTCATTGCCGCAGCCGAGAAAGCAGGCAAACGACTGTTCTTAGGTTCGTACCCTATCACTCCGGCTACGGATATCATGCACGAACTCGCCGGACGCAAGGATATGAACGTCATGGTTGTACAAGCCGAGGACGAGATAGCCGGCGTGTGCACGGCTATCGGTGCATCGTTCGCCGGTGACCTGGCGTGCACCTCGACATCAGGTCCCGGTCTGTCACTCAAATCCGAAGGTATAGGTCTGGCTGTGATGGCTGAGTTGCCGCTCGTGGTGATTGACGTGCAACGCGGTGGCCCGAGTACAGGTCTGCCTACCAAGACCGAGCAGACCGACCTGCTGCAAGCCATCTACGGCCGTAACGGCGAATGCCCGGCTGTTGTCATTGCTGCATCTACGCCGGCTAACTGCTTCCAATATGCCTACGAGGCATGCAAGATTGCACTGGAGAACATGACTCCAGTAATCTTGCTCACCGACACCTATCTCGCCAACGGCAGCAGCCTGTGGCGTATCCCCCAACTGGCTGAACTGCCTGCTATCAAACCGCAAGGCGTACCCGAAGAGCTGAAAGGCAAGTACAACCCCGCTCTTCGCGACGAGAACGGCGTGCGCTACATGGCTATCCCGGGCATGGAAGGCTTCCAGTACCGTAACATGGGTCTGGAGCGCGATGCAGAGAAGGGCTCCATATCCACTAACCCCGAGAATCACCAGCGTATGATCCTCGCACGACAGGCAAAAGTGGATCAGGTGGCCGACCGTATTCCCGAAGCAGAGGTTTGGGGCAATGCCGACAGCGATACCCTGCTCGTAGGCTTCGGCTCAACCGAAGGTCACCTGCGTGCCGCTGCAAAGGAACTCAACTGCGCACTGCTGCAACTGAACTACATCTGCCCGCTGCAACGCAACGTAGGCGACATTATCCGTTCGTACAAACGAGTGATTGTCTGCGAACTGAACTCCGGGCAACTGGCTGCCTACCTGCGTGCGCAAGTGCCTAACGTAACGCTGCTGCAATACAACCAAATGACAGCTCAGCCGTTCCAGGTAGAACAAATCGTGGATTACGTAAAAGAATTGTAAATGGTAAACACCAAATCGTAAATGGTAAATAACCAAATCGTAAATGTTATGCTTCCTCAAGATTATAAATCCGATCAATATGTTCGTTTCTGCCCGGGTTGCGGCGACCACGCCATCTGCATGGCTCTACAGAAAGCCATGGCGCAGATAGGTATTCCGCCTCACCGGATAGCTGTAATCTCGGGTATCGGCTGCTCCAGCCGTATGCCGCACTATCTGAACACCTACGGCTTCAACACCATTCATGGTCGCGGTGGCGCGGTAGCGACAGGTGTAAAAACCTCACACCCCGAACTGAGCGTATGGCAGATGTCCGGTGATGGTGACTGTCTGGCTATCGGCGGCAACCACTTTATCCACGAGATACGCCGCAACGTTGATCTGAACATCTGCATGTTCAACAACCGCATCTACGGTCTGACCAAAGGTCAGTACTCGCCCACCTCGCCCAAGGGCTTCGTGAGCAAATCGTCGCCCTTCGGTACTGTTGAGCGTCCGTTCATCCCTGCAGAGTTAGTGCTGGGTGCACGCGGCACGTTCTTTGCCCGTACGCTGGATGTAGATATGCCTACCACCGTTGATTGCATGGTTCAGGCGCACGCGCACAAAGGCGCATCAGTCATTGAGTGTCTGGTGAACTGCGTGATCTTCAACAATGGCACCCACGAGTGGATAGCCAACCGCGAACAACGTGCAGAGCACTCTATCGTACTCAAGCATGGCGAAAAGATGATCTTCGGTGCCAACCAAGACAAAGGTCTGGCTCTGGAGATCGATCCGCAGACGTTCATCCCGCGTATCATAGTTGTGCCGGCTGATGATCCTCGCGTGCTCACCCACAATGCTTCGCTCGCTGATCCTACTCTGCACCGCCTGCTCGCACTGATGGGTCAAGAGCGGTTTACCGACGTAGCAGATGCCAACGTTGAGAGCGCATTGCCAGTTGCCTTAGGTGTGATCCGCAACGTGGAGGCCGAGACCTACGATGAAGCGGTCAACCGACAGATCAACGAGGTACGCGAAAAAGCGAAGGCTCACACCTTTGACGAACTGACGCAATCGCTGGAGCGGTGGGAAATGTAAAAGCATTTACCATTTGGTCATTTACGATTTGGTCATTTGGTATCTGTTCATATAGTACGTAACTTAAAAATCATAATAGTATGAAAACAAAGCTTCAACTTATCTTCTTCAACTTCCTGGAGTTTGCCGTCTGGGGCGCCTACCTGACGTCTATGGGACGCTATCTGGCTAATGTCGGTTTGGCAACACACATCGGCTGGTTCTATTCGGTACAAGGTATAGTCAGTCTGCTTATGCCTACGCTGATGGGTATAGTAGCCGACCGCTGGATAGAGGCACAGAAACTGCAAAGCCTCTGCCACCTTTTAGCAGGAACGTTCATGGCAGCCGCCGGCTGGTACGCTATCGGTGCCGGCGACGCAGTGCAGTTCAGTACACTGTTCACGCTGTACACCGTGAGTGTGGCATTCTTTATGCCGACTATTGCGCTGACGAACTCCGTAGCCTTCAACGCACTGATTAAGAACGGCATGGATACCGTTAAGGACTTCCCGCCTATCCGTGTGTTCGGTACGGTAGGATTCATTGTATCTATGTGGTGCGTGAGTCTGCTTCACTGGGAGGCTACACCTAATCAGTTCTTGCTCTCCGGTGGATTGAGCCTTGTAATGGCAGCCTACTCGCTGACCTTGCCGCGCTGCGAACTGAAGAGCGGCGCAGAGCGCGAGTCGATTGTTGATGCGCTGGGACTGAAAGCGTTCGCGCTGTTCAAGCAGAAGAAGATGGCACTGTTCTTTATTTTCTCTATGCTGCTCGGTTTCAGTCTGCAGATCACCAACGGTTACGCCAACCCGTTCCTCGGCAGTTTTGAATACTTCAAAGATTGGTCGAACTCGTTCGGCGTACAGTACTCGAATATTCTGATCAGTATATCGCAGATATGCGAGGCACTGTGTATTCTGGCTATCCCGTTCTTCCTGAAGAGGTTCGGAATAAAGAACGTTATGCTTATGGCAATGTTTGCCTGGGTGTTCCGTTTCGCCTTCTTCGGCATGGGTAACCCGGGTACTGGCGTTTGGCTGTTCGTACTCAGTTGCATCGTATATGGTTTTGCCTTCGACTTCTTCAATATCAGCGGTGCGCTATATGTTGACCGCGAGACTGACACATCAATGCGCTCGAGTGCACAAGGTCTGTTTATGATGATGACCAACGGTTTCGGTGCTACTATCGGTACACTGACTGCACAAGCCGTGTTCAACAAGGTTGTGCCGCAGTTCGACTTCAATGCCTTGGGACTCGTTCGAGATGAAGCCGGCAAGATTGCCTGGGATCAGATTGTCGATGCACAAGTTCTGCAATCCATCCACGATGCAGCTATCCAACTCTGGACAGGCTGGCAGACGTTCTGGTACATCTTTGCCGCATACGCGGTGGTGGTTGCTATCCTCTTCTGGATCTTCTTCCCCAAGACACCGGTCAACCCGAATGAGGAGGTTAAGCACTAACATGGTATCAGCCAATTGGCTGATCGAATATAACATGATATCAGCCAAATTTGGCTGATAGGATACAATGTTCAGGAAAGAACTCTCATATTATTTCTCAACCCCGATAGCATATATCGTGTTGGCGTTGTTTGTGCTGGGTATCAGTCTGTTCCTGTGGGTCATACCCGGTGAGTGGAATATCATTGATGCAGGCTATGCCAACGTGGACGGCTTGTTTGCTATCGCGCCGTGGCTGCTTATCTTGGTGTGCCCTGCTCTGACCATGCGGCTGTTTGCCGAGGAACGTCAGAGCGGCACATGGGATGTGCTGCGCTCATTGCCGACCAGCATCGGACGTATCGTTTGGGCAAAATACGCCGCAGCACTCACGGTTATGGTCTGCGCCCTGTTGCCGTGCGTTGTGCACCTGTTCATCGTGTATGCCATAGCAGAACCTGTCGGCAATGTGGATACAGGTGCTTTTGCCGGCTCGATGGTAGGACTGCTGTTGCTTGCTGCCGCAATGCTCGGCGTAAGCCTGCTGTGCGCAGCATGCACCACGAACCAGATTGTAGCGTTCATCCTCGGTGCAGTGGTTAACTTTGCTTTGTACTGGCTGCTGATGCAAGAGCACTTCCAGAGCCTCGCCCGCGGCGTGATAGATATCCGCGATGTGTTCTTCTTTGCTTGTACAGCTATCGTCAGCGTGCTGCTGACTATTCCTCTTATACGCTATTTAACCAGATTATGACCAAGATAGGCTTACTAAGCGATACCCACGGATTGCTTGACAAACGGGTGTTCGAACACTTTGAGCCGTGCGACGAGATCTGGCACGCCGGAGATATAGGTTCGGCAGAAGTGTTGCGCGCCTTGCGCGAGTTCCGTCCTACGCGTGCCGTGTTCGGCAACATAGACGGAGGAGAGGTACGCTACAGCCTGTCGGAGTTCTACCGCTTCCGCGTGGAGGAAGTAAACGTACTAATGACGCATATTGGCGGCTATCCGGGTAAATACAACCCGTGGCTTATTCCGTGGTTTGAGAAAAGCCTGAAAGCCAAACAGACGGTCAATAGTTCAGCCGAAGACAATTCGTATAATCGGGACGACATTGATCTGTTTGTATGCGGACATAGCCATATTCTGAAGGTACAGTACGACAAACACTATCAGTTTCTCACACTCAATCCCGGTGCAGCAGGCAAGAGCGGTTGGCAAACCGTACAAACCCTACTCCGTTTCACGATTGACGGACAGAAAATCGACAATCTGGAAGTTATCGAACTGGAGCGACACTGACAGGCAAGTTATCGTTCCGCATGACGAAAACGAAAAGGTGGTGCATCACGGATGCACCACCTTTGTTATTATGGTTCTTTCGAACTTACAAACATTGCAAGGCTTGGAACCATTCACTCAAGGATTTAGCGGATCTCTGTTCCAAGCATATTGTAGCGTACTCCGTCACGGAGGATGATAATCTGTCCGTTTTCAATGCGCTTAACCGATTGGGCAGCGTTGGTAACATTGATGACCGCCGACTCGTCAGCGAACTTGAATGTACCGCCCTCAACCGTTTCGGCCAAGTCAATCTCTGGTTTCTCATCCGTAGCGGCAACGTAGTAGTGCTTGAGCGGTGCAGTAACCGTAACCTTCACGCCCTTATCGATCTTGTCAGCCTGTTCCTTGGTAACCTTAACGCGATATGCCTCGAAGTCATAAGTGGGAGCGTCCATATTATCCGTCATGAAGAACGAGATATTGCCATAGCCTTCGTTGTAAGCAGTAGCAATCGAATCAACATATCCTGTTACGGCATAGATGTCGTCGCTTGTTCCGCCTTGTGGAAGATTCTTGGCAGCAGCTACAGCCTGAGCAACGGTGGCCTCGACAACTACGACCTCAATTGTGCTCTTTTCGAGGAGCTCGACCTTACCGTTGGATATCTCAATCGTGCCGTTGTAGTTATACAACTTACCGGTTACCATTACCGAGTCACCCTTGCCCAGTTCAAGACCTTCAGCACCGGCACAAAGATATGCCTTAAAATCATTATCCTCGCATGCCATATCAAATGTGTGCTGACCATAGTTGTTGACAGCATCAGCACCTTTGAGGCGACCGAATACGCGGAATATATCCACTGAGGTAGCACCATCGTTGAGCGAACTACCCTCTTCGATAGCCTCGCAAACGGATACATCAAAGGTCTCGATATTCACTTCTGCGCGCTCAATCATTGTGATAGGTGCATTCTTCAATTCCGGCTGGTCGTTGTAGTTAATAATCTTGCCTTTGACGGAAATCTTGTCACCTATGTTCAGACCTGTCTCCTTGTACTCTTCAGGCAGATCACACCAGTAGCAGTTGACGGTTTCGGCAGAGCCTTTCACGTCATCCATATAGAAGCGTTGCTGCATAACATTCGCATCCGTACGTGAGGGGCTCGGGTTGCTCGATAATTTCGTTACATAGCCTACAACGATGTACTCTACATCTGTCTCAGCATCTTTCTGAGCAGGCATCAGCTGCTTTGCTTGAGCGCAAGTAATGGTCTCCTGCGCATTGATTGACACCGCAGCAATCAACATTGCTGCAAAAGTAAAGAACTTTTTCATTTTTGTTAGTTTTTGGGTTGTATATTTAAATTATTTTTATTATCTTTGCACTCGATTTGACATCTA
>CALZOG010000022.1 GCA_945827635.1 uncultured Bacteroidales bacterium | reverse complement strand
ATTTTGTTTGTTTGCTATGTAATAATCACTCAATATTTCGACATATACCGTATTGATTATTTGTCGTTGTAATGCTCCCCCACTTGAATCACAAGCACCCTAACTTGATCATCATAGATATTGTAGATTATTCTATCTTTTGCACTAATACGCCGCGAATATGTCACATCAGATCCTTCAACTAAAGGTTCGGGATGCCCTATACCCGTATGCGGATGTTCCGAAATATCTAAAAGAAGCTCAGTTGCTTTCTTAAAAAGCCTCGGGTTGGATTTTTTCCACATGGTCAGCACTTTACCCGCCTGTTTGGAAAACTCAATATCGTACGTCATAGGCTGTCAAGATAACGCTGCACCCCTTCCTTGCCGTGGCAAACGACCGTTTCTCCGTTTGCAGACTCTGCACGCGCAGCGTCAATCTGCTCGCGCAACGTCGCAGGCACCGCTTCCCATGTACCATATGTAGCAGCAGTATTACCCAACTCTGCCCCGGGGTAGTCAGAAATATTCTGCGCCACACGGCGTAGGTACTTGGATACCTTGGTGAGAGCGGTCTCATCCTGAGCTATCACGCCCAAACTGCGATATATGTCTGCATTAAGCTGTAGTGCTGTCATACAAGTATTTGTTATTGGTTGATTGCCCAAATTTGGTCAATATGTGCTATGTTGGTGTTGGTTGATTGCCCAAGTTTGGTCAATATGTGCTATGTTGGCTGTCAGCAGTAGTATTGCGCTTCCGCAATCACTCCACTGCTACGCCGGTAATCGCATACTTCTTTCCCGCGCGTACAATATATACTATACCATTCTCTACCACTTTCACGGCAGCTTGGTTATTTGCCGCATTGTCCACTCCCGTGAAGAGTGTGGCGGTATAGGTTGCCGTGTATGTTGCAGTACCGACCACTTCAATGACCTCAGGAGTCCAACCGGCAAAAGAATATGTATATTCTGCTGTGGCTTCTTTGGTAGGATCTGCACCGCCATACTCCGGCATTGAGCCATACGCAAACTCTCCCTCATACAGAACGGTTGTGCCATCTTCGTCCACCCAGGTTATAATATAGCTATTAACTGTTGCCTCAAACGTAGCTTTGTATGTTGCCTCGCCGGTTACAACTACGATCGTGTTGTCCCAACCACTGAAGGTATATGTATATTGTGCCGTAGCATCTTTGGTAGGATCAGCAGGAGCAATCGGCGTTGCGCCATATTCGTACTCTTTTGCCTCTATTACGCTGCCATCTTCGTTCTGGAAGGTGATGAGGTACTTGTTCAAAGTAGAGGAGAACGTTGCCTTGTAGGTTGCAGCACCGGTTACAGCCACAATCGTATTATCCCAACCGCTGAAGGTATAAGTGTATTGTGCAGTAGCCTGCTTGGTAGGATCGACAGGAGCAACAGGCGTTGCGCCGTACTCATATTCCTTGGCTTCGATTACGCTGCCATCTTCGTTCTGGAAGGTGATGAGGTACTTGTTCTTTGCACTATTGAAGGTGGCCTTATATGTAGCATCACCGGTTACAGCCACAGGAGTCTTATCCCAGCCTGCGAAGGTGTAGGTGTACTCTGCGGTGTTGGCTTTTGTCGGGTCAGCATGTGTAGGAATCGCACCATACTCAACCATTGTCTGATCAATCTGCGAGCCATCTTCGTTCAGCCACGTGATAGTGTACTTGTTCTTCGTACTACTGAAAGTAGCCACATAGGTTGTATGACCATCAGCGGGAACAATTGCTTTATCCCACCCAGCAAACGTATATGTATATTGTGCATCAGCGGGTTTAACAGGGGTATCTCCGGTATATACAGGGAGTGTGCCTTGCTCTACTTCATTGGATGTCAGCAAAGTTCCGTCATAGTTGGCGAAGCAGATGATGAAATAATGAATGTCACAATTATAGAAAAAATGTTTGTCTACATACGATTCCAGTTCGCCATTATTCCACGATCCAATTGTCTCGCGGCGGAGTTTATTGTCAGCCAAATCGTACACTCTATCCTCTAAATAGTACAGCACCCATTCTCCGTTATTCCACCAATAGTTGTGAGTAGATATCACTTGCCCCCTACTATCATATTCAAATGCACTCATCGAATTATTTCCCCAATCTGTTCCCATCCATACACACGTCAAGAACTCAATCACACGCGACTGATCATCACGGACAAAACTTTCCCGAGTAGAAGCGACCCATTTATTACCACTTGAGCTCCAACTATACGAAATAGAAGCAGATATATTCCCTAAAGCATCATATTCAGTATCATTGCGATTGGCACCTTTCCAATTATTATTTCGAGTGTTCCAAGTATAACGCGCCTGCATAGTCTGCCTACCTGCACTATCGTACGCGTATTCATATTTATTTGTACCTACCCATGCATTTTTGGACCAGTTGAAACTTTGGCTTAATATTTGATTTCCTGCTTCATCGTATTTCTGCTCCGAACGGCTCTTATTTCCCCACGTACCATTTTTCCACTCATACTGCATGTATAAAATTTGATGTCCAGAAGCATCATATGTATATTCGACCTTTTGTACTCCTTTCAATTCTCCCGGCTTACCTTCGTATCTCTCAATTAGGAGTAACTTTCCTAAAGCATTGTACCTATAAGTCGCAGTACTTGTGTATGTTACGTTCCAACCAGCGCCATCCCAGTCTGCAACAATCGCTAAAGTATCATGTCCTCTGTCATCATAGCCATGAGTCGAAAGCGAATAATTGACCCACGTAGAATTAACATAATGCTGCGTGGTATCGCCTATCAATCGTCCAGCATCATCATATTCATACGCCCTGCGAGCAGCATAGCCCCAATCTGCCGAAGAATTATCCCACGCATAACTCATCACCAAATATACTACACCATCTACGTAAACGATCTCTGTACGATTACCATCCCCAACCCAAGTGCCGTTTTGCCAAATGTACTTGGCGTCCAATATCTGATTATCGCCTTGATAATCCGCTTCCGTTTTTGTGCTATAAACCCATTCGTTACCATCCCATTCAGAAATGATTATGATGATTTTCTGCTTAGCGGCATTGAAGGTGTACTCTTCTTTCTTTATGCCGGTGAACACGCCGGACTCGATGGCATATTGCTCGTCAAGGATTTGATTGCCTGCGGCATCGAAGTCTGCTACTACACGCGAGGATATAGCCCAAGCATCATTGGTCCACGTATAATCCTCATGCAGCGTCTGCAAGCCTGAAGCATTGAAACCCCAAACCTCCTTAGCTGTGCCCACCCAAGCGTTGTTGACGCCGGTGTAGGTCTCGTGCAGGGTTTGTTTGCCGGAAGTGTACGCCCAGACCTCTTTGCTGACACCAAGCCAAGCGTTGTCGGTCCAGGAGGATTTGATATAGAGCGTTTGTTTACCTGAGGTATACTCCCACTCTTCCTGCTCAACGTTCGCCCAATCGCTATTGAGCCATATGAACGTATTATGCTTCATGTTGGCGGAGGCGTACGTCCAAGTCTCTTTGCTTGAGCCCACCCAAGCACCGTTCGACCACACATACTTGGCGTTCAGCATAAGGGTGGAGCCGACGTATTGCCACTCCTCCTTGCTTACGCCGACCCAGGCACTATTTGCCCATGAATATTTGGTGTACAGGGTTTTCTTGCCGGCAGCATTGTACTCCCATAGCTCACGCGCTGAGCCTACCCAGTTGTGGTTGGCGATTGAGGCGTAATAGACATACTCCGTCTGGTTGCCTAAGGCATCAAACACCCACTCCTTTTTTGTACCGGCAGACCAGTCGCCGTTGCTATAGGCGGTGTACTGCATATCAAGAATCTTCTTGCCGGCTTCATTCCAATTCTGGATATGTGCTTTGGAATAGACGAGTTGGTTGGTATTTACGTCGCGCTGGTAGGTATAAAACTCGGCTTCACGTCCTTCGCTGTCGTAGGTATATGTATATTTCGTTTGGGGCACCCAGGCATTGTTGAGCCATGTATATTCGGTGTTGGAAACGATTCGCTCTTCGTTATCATAAACAAACTCCGACTTTTCCGTGCCGCGCCAGTCGTTAGCAGTATTATCCCAGGCATAAACAGCCGTCATCACTTGCGTTCCTTTGGCGTCAAAGCCATACTCCTCCTTGAACGTACCGATGCGTTTGCCGTCAGGTTCGCACGCCCACTTAATCGAGCGGATCACATTGCCGGCATCATCATAATCGTAAGACGCCACCTCAACCAACACTGAATCCACATTGTATGTCTGTACCGAATCAGTCAGGCAGTTAGTTGCCATAGTGGCGCGTTTCGGAGCACGCTTGGCTGCGGGAATAATAGGCGCTACGTACCACTCCGGCTGATAAGCAAAGGCTGCGCTATCAACGGAAGGTGCTTGATCCGTCTCTACAGAAAGGGTATCGTCCGCTATTGAAAAATTGGGCGAAGCGGCGTCCTGCGCTCCAACGGGGAGTGCAACACACGCGAAAAGTACTGCTACAAGCAGCACAGCAGCAAGACGACCATTCTTTTTGTTGTCAGTATACATAACGTCAGATTCTTTCATGTAAATTATCAACAATTACTACATTAAAATCCTCTACTTAAGGAGACACCCCGAAATATCCATTGCGCTTTACACGTGCGCGTGCTTCCTAACTAATAAAGAATCATTTATCCCACAAAGTTACGACTAATTTTGCAAACATGCAAGAAGTCGGGCAAAAAAGTTTTGATTTTATCCCCAAAACAAAAAAATGCAAGCCAAAGGTGGCAAATAGTCAGCCTGGCTTGCACAATCGAGAGATTGAGAAATCTATGTATCCGAACCTGTTTTTTTAGAGTTCCGCGACCGGAGATTATTCGGGGAGCATGACGAGTTCGATGCGGTTGTTGGCATTGACGAGAGTCTGCAGAGCTTGGCGGACGGACTCTTGGGTGATACCTTCAACGGCAGGCACGTAGTTATCAACGAGGTTCTCACCATCACGGCAGAAGCGGTAGATAGCCGACTGCCACCAGCTGTTGTCGCGGAGGTCTTCCTCATGATCTTTGAGCATGGATTTGCGCTCTTTGTCCACATCCTTGGCGAGAGGTCCGTCGCGGAGGATGGTCTGAATCTCCTCGTAGATGATTTCCATGATTCGGTCCTGTTTGTCAGGATCGGTGTCGAACTGAATGATCAGGTACTGTTCGTTGACAGGGATTCGGCGCGTGCCGCCGCCCACTCCAACGCCGTACGAACCGCCTTCGCGTTCGCGCACAGACTCAAGGTAGCGGGTGTCCAGTACGCGTCCGACCATTTGCAAGTTCAGGCGTGTTGACAGGTCATAGGGCGTGTCGTAGAGGGCGTACTCGATGCGATTGGTGGCAGTACGAGTAGTCATTGGATGATGGAAGTAGAGCTTGTTTTCGCCCTCGGGCTGACGTACCTTCCAATCAACGAACTGCTCGCGTTTGGATTTGGTTTTGAGTCCGCCGAGCCACTGAAGGATAAGCTGTTTGGTAGCAGGATCTTCGGGATCGATCTGTCCGACGAACGTAAACGTGAAGTCGGCAGGATTGGCGAAGCGCTGGCGGTAGATAGCAAGTGCTTTGTTCAGATCCACGCGACTGATGAACTGCTCGTCCATGATGAGTGTGCGCTCGGAGTGATTGGTTGAGATGAGCGATAGCGAGTCACGGAAGATTGCTTTGGGGTTCTTCTGCTTGTTCTTTATCTGGTTCTGGAGTATGTCTATCATCGTCTTATACGCCTGCTCGTCGCGTCTGGGCTGCGTGAAGGTGAGATACGTGAGTTGGAGCAAGGTCTCCAGGTCGCGAACCGTAGAAGAGCCGCTGACGCTTTCCTCGTAATCATCAATCGAAGGGCTGACGCTGACCTGTTTGCCGGCAAGGGCTTTCTGCAGGTCGGTGTAACTGAACTCGCCGAGTCCGGACATCTGTACGACGGATGTGGCGAGAGCCGCAGAGGGCAGATCGGCAGTAGGCACAAGGCTCAAGCCGCCGGGCGAGAAAGCCTCCATAAGGATCTGGTCGTGACGGAAATCGGTTGTCTTGAAGATAACGCGGATACCGTTGTTGAGGAGCCACTCGGTAGTGCCGAGCGAGGCGTTGGCAGATTGCTTTTTGATTTTGCCTTTCTTGGGCAGTTTAGCAACGAGCGGACGATCAATCTTCTCGGAAACAGGTGCTTCGATAGCGAGATCGGGCATAGCGCGCAACATCTCAACCGCCTGTTGCTCAGATGGGATATTAACGCCCTCTTTGTCCACACCTGTGATGCAGACAATGATATTTTTGTCGCCCATGAGTTGCTGCTGGGCGATGCTGTTGATCATATCCAGCGAGATGAGCGGCAACATCTGCTGAACGAACTCATACTCAAACTCAATGCCGGGGATAGGTTCGTTGTCCTCGAAGTGGCGGATATACTCGCGAGCATAATCAATATTCTTGCGTGTCTGGCGGCTATTGTATGCTTTTTCGAACTCGGAGAGCATGTTCGCCTTGGCAACCTCAAGTTCGCTTTCTGTAAAGCCGTATCGGCGCATCTTCTCAAGTTCGTAGAGCAGAGCGGCGTATGCTTCGGTTTCCTTACCCTCCTTGGCGACAGCAATGGCTGTGAAGGCGTCGCGGAGTTTGACGAGTTCGAAGTATCCTGCTCCGGCGCCGACATAAGGTGCGTCGGGTTTCATAGCAGCCTCCTCGAAGCGGATGTCAAGCATTTGTCCGATGAGGTCGCGGCAGCGGTCAAGCAGGTACGACATGTTCGTACATTGCATGTAGATGGGCGTTTGCGGGTGCTTCCAGTAGAGTTGGATACGCGTCTGCTGCGCCTCTTTGTCGGTAACGATGGCAACGATCGGTTCGTCGTTGTCGTCAACAGAGTACAAGGGTCGTTCGCCCCGGTTGGCACGTTCGGGCACATTCGCCCAGAGGGCTTTGATCTTTGCCTCGATGGCATCGACGTCGATATCGCCGACTACGATGATAGCCTGGTTGTCAGGTCCGTACCACTTGTGGTAATAGTCGCGGAGCGCCTGGTACTCGAAGTTGTTGATAACGGCTGTATCGCCAATGACGTCGCGTTTGCCGTACTGGCTGTTGGGGTACATCAGTGCTCTGCTCTGCTTCCAGAGTCGGCGTTGCGCATTGGCTCCTGTGCGCCACTCTTCGCGTATAACGCCACGTTCGGCATCGATCTCCTCGTCGAGAAGGAGCAAGCCGCACGCCCAGTCGTGCATAACGAGCAAGGCGGAGTCGATAATACCTTCGCGGATAGTAGGTACATCGGAGAGGCGGTAAACGGTTTCGTCGATCGAGGTGTAGGCGTTGATGTTTCCGCCGAAGTTCACACCGATGGACTCAAAATAGTTGATAATGCCCTTGCCGGGGAAGTGCTGCGTTCCGTTGAACGCCATGTGCTCGAGGAAGTGGGCAAGTCCGTTCTGGTTATCCTCCTCAAGGACAGCGCCTACGGATTGCGCTATATGGAAGTCACAACGTTGCTTGGGTTCCTCGTTATGACGGATGTAATACGTCAGGCCATTGGGCAAGTGCCCGTAACGCACCGCGCTGTCAATAGGCAGCGGTACAGGTTGTTGCGCCGAGAGAGAAACGACCGCCAAGAAGAGCGGGAGAAGAAGAAATGCACGTTTCATATCTATCATTATTTAGAAGGTTGTTACGTGTTTAAGGTGCATAAGCAACTTGAAAGGAGTGGCTTGGCACCTTGAATGGAGTGGCTTGGCACCTTATCAATTTGCGCGCATACATGTGCGGGCAAAGCACAAACGCAGATTTTGCCCCACAAAGGTACGAAAAATAATTGGAATTTGCAAATTTTTGAAGAAAAATGAGTGAGAGACAAGAAAAAATCGGCAAATTTCAAAATAAAAATGACAATTAACGGCAGTACGATAGAGGTGGGTGACAGGTGGCTGACTGGTGCTTGCTGAAAAGGGCAAAAATGAACAAATAGTATATAATACTACGTATTATATAGTAGGACGTTAAAAAGATGAGAGTCGTGGCTGTTATCCTACGGTTATCATACAGTTATGTTGCGGTTATCATTTGGTAAGGTATCGATACGGTATCGAAAATGGAGCGGGAATGGAGCGGGAAGGGAGCGGGAAGGGGGCGGGAGTGGAATGGGAATGGAATGGAATGGATTGGACGGCAGAGCCGACCCGAATGACATTCGGGCGGATATAAAGACAGAGGCCAAAGAAAGGGGAAAAGTAAGGGATCCGGAAGAAAAAATAAAGAAAAATGCAAATTTTAAGGAAAAGATTTGGAGAAATCAATATTTTTTTGTAACTTTGCACGATAATAAAAAAAAGCTTACCCCAGACCTCTCCCTGAAGGGAAAAATGCCTACCCCCAGCCTCTCCCTGAAGGAAAGGGAGAGAAGGAAAAGGAAAGAAAAAGGGAAAGGGACAGGGGAAGGAAAAGGGACTAATGAAAAGTGAAAAATGAAAAATGAAAGGACAATAGACATGAAAAAGGTACTACGGTTATTGGTTGTGATGGTTTGCGTGGGAATGGCGGCAAACGGATGCAAAGGAAAAGAAGAGCCAATAGATATTGATGCAGCTGAGTGCATTGTAGGCGTGTGGGGCGTGTCGGACAAAAAGACACCGGTAGGCGATGAGGAATATAGCGTGTACTACCGTTTTACAAGCGATAAGACATTGGAACTATACGACATATCCGAAACCGTATATCGCTACTATACAGGGCGGTACGCGACGGTTGGAAATAGTGTGCGGTATCAGTTCGACCAGTTCAGGCAGTTCGAGATAAAGGAAAAGTTGCCACGCTACGTATGGCACGACAACAACGGAATACTCGGTTTGGGCTTTAAGATAAAAGAAGCCACAGAAAGTATGATCCGCTATACGAACTCGAACGGGGAGTATTATCTGCATGCCGTGCAATCGATACCAAGTTTCTGGAACGAGGAGTTCTCGGCAGCGGATGTCAAGCCAACAGCAGAAACGGTGGCAGGTCAGTGGGACTTTGTGGACGTTTATCAGTTGACACCATCCGGCACGCGTTACTGGAGTATCGTTGAACCGGCAAAGGGTGGAATGAGTATGTTGTCAGGCGGTGCAATGAACGATGCACAATTCTGGGTGGATTATCTGCATGCCACGCTTCGCGGCAAGAACATGATAGCATTGGGTAAGGATATTTGGGTATCATACGACGACTGCCATTGGACAGTAAGCGACACATTGACACTGAGTTGTTCGCGGTATCAAGTGGGCACGACGAGTGATCAGGGAGAGTTCAAGCCGGAAGAAGAGGTTATACCTGAAACGCCTATTACGGTGGAGTTTGATGTGCATGCTTTGTCGGAATACTATATGATACTGAGTGCTTACGAATACAGGATAGGCGCCAGAGCATTTTACGCGTTCCACAGGCACAGCGAGGAGGCAGGATCGGCTCCGGCTCGTACAAGCACAGGTTATGGCATAAACAAAGCGGCCGAATGGGTGCATACCGAATGGCAAAAAAATGAATAATTGCAAAAATCACATACCATGAAAAGACTATTCAGTACATTGTTTGCCATAGTATTGGCGGTGTTGTCGTGGGCGGCGCCTTACGGCATACTGGTTAACGGGCAGACGTTCATAGAAGGCGAGGCGACAGGCGAGTTTGAAGGGTTCACGCAATACTTGGCGCATGTACAAGTAAGCGAAGGTGACTATTGTCAGTTGTGTGACAAAGGAGATAACGCCGCCTGGGCGGTGGATGTCAATTCGTATTCGGTAGCGGGATTTAAGCGTAACGGGGACAAGATTGATGTGAGCGTAAGCGGTTGCTACGACTTCTATATCAAACTGAAATACGGAGCAGACGAACTATATATAGGCAACGGTTCGGGTTGCTATGACCCTGCGACAACCGAATATTACATAACCGGCGAAGGTCTGCCGGGCGTGAGTTGGAGCAATCATGTGAAACTGACTGACAATCAGATCAGTTTCAAGAACCTGTCGGCAGGTACGTACAAGTTCAAGATCACTTCGGGTGACTGGACGGGACTGATTTGGGGTTACGAGAAGGTGGATGCCTCGTGCAGCAGCAAGGGTTACTCGAAGGACAACGACGGTAACATAATGATTGCGCTACTGTCGGAAGGCGAGATAACCGTTCGCGTGGCAGAGGGGAAGATCTGCGTGACGATAACAGGCGAGGTTCAAGAGACGTTTGGTTCGGCAGTGCCGGACCAATGCGAAGATGTGCTGATGCAAGCGTTCTTTTACGACTCGTATAACGACAATGCTCCGGGTGCGGAGTTGGTAGGCAACACGCGTTGGGCTACATTGCTTCCGCAGGCACAGGAGATAGGTTCGTACTTTGATCTGGTGTGGCTTCCGCCCAGCGCCATGGGCGACGGTACGGGTTATCACCCGAAGCAATACAGCAACCAAAACTCGAACTGGGGTACACGTGCTGAGCTGGAAGCGTTGATAAGCGCGTTCCACCAAGCCGGAGCAAAAGTGATTGCGGATATTGTGATCAACCACTGCGCGAGCAAGAGTTCGTGGTGCGACTTCTACGAGATGGATTTTGGTGAGTATGGTGTGTTCCAACCCGATGCATCGTATATATGCAGCAACGACGAGGTTAACCTCAATCCCGATGCAGGCGATTGCTACGGTGCTGCCACAGGATCGGCAGACGACGGTGACAACTGGGACGGTGCACGCGACTGGGCACATGATAATGTGTATGTACAGGACATGTTCAAGGCATACCTGAAATGGATGCGGAACGTAATGAAATATGACGGATTCCGTTACGACAAAGGTGACGGATTCAACAACTGGCACCACGACAACTACAACAAGACCGCCGATCCGTATATCGCGTTCATGGAGTGCTACGCGGGTGACGACAAGATCATCCGGGGCATTGAGCAGGCTAACAGAAACCTTATGGCACTGGACTTTCAGACGCGTTGGGACGCTATCTGTCCTATAGCCGGCCGGAACTACAAGAAATGTGCGGGCAGCGGCTTGTTGGGCAAAGGTTATGCGAAGTATGCCGTGACGTTCATTGACAGTCACGACTGGTTTATGCGTCCGGACAACGAGAACGAGTTCGGCGGTCGCGGTAACTCGCTGAAAGCCGATATGAAGAGCCGCTTGCTGCAGGCGAACGCGTATATATTAGGTATGCCGGGTGTGCCGTGCGTGTTCTATCCGCATTGGTACAAGTACAAAGCAGATATCAAACCGATGATAGAGGCTCGCAAGTTAGCCGGCGTGCATTCGGAGAGTCCGGTAAGCGACGAGTATGCCGAGGACGGCGGTTACCAGTGTACGCTAAAAGGCAAGTACGGCTGGATGGTGCTGCAGTTAGGCGACAAAACGAACCATCAGGGTTGGGGCGATCCGGCATACAAACTGATAGCGAAAGGCGACGGTTATGCCATGTGGGTGAACCGGACAGCACCGATGCCGATGGATGTCAACAGCGTGCAACAGGCTGCCGGCAGCAAGGCGGAGAAGTTCATCGAGAACGGAACGCTATACATCCGATACGGGGAGAAAGTGTATGACATAACGGGGAAAGTGAAAAGTGAAAAGTGAAATATATAATTCATAATACGATGAGAAAGACATTTACACTATTGCTTATTGCTTTGTGCGCTGTAGGGATACAGGCGCAGAGTTATGGCATTCTGGTGAACGGCAAAACGTATTTTGCCGCATCATATGAGGGTGCAGACCCGTTCGGCGAAGGATTTGATCAGTATCTGGCTCACGTTCAGGTCAAGAGCGGCGACTACTGCCAGTTGTATGACGCTGAGAACAAAGTTACATGGGCTGTAGATTTGAACGAATCATCGGTGGCAGGTTTCACCCGCGATGGTGATAAGTTCACCGTCAGCACGAGTGGTTGCTATGACTTCTGGATTAAGTTGAAATGGGAAGCCGACCAATTGTATATTGGTGAAGGTTCAGACTGCGGCAGCGGTCAGGACATCAGCGGCGGCGGTGTCACGCCCCAGCCGAGTGGCAGTTCAGCACCAGCCAAATGTCCGGACGTAGTGCTACAGGCGTTCTATTGGGACAGTTATCAGGACAAAGGCTACGGTCGTACGAAGTGGATTGATCACCTCAACGGCAACAACGGCACATCGGCTGAGGAGATGGGTCAGTGGTTCGACCTGATCTGGCTTCCGCCAATGAGCAAATCTACCGGCGGGACAGGCTACCTGCCTATACAATACAGTAACTTCGAGTCCGCTTGGGGAACAAAGACCAACCTTACCAAACTAATCAATACGCTCCACGAGAATGGTGCTCGCGTTGTTGCTGATATTGTGATCAATCACGTAGCCGGCAGTAACGGATGGTGTACCTTTGCTAAACAAGATTTTGGCACATACGGAACATTTTCACCTGACGCCTCATGGATATGCAGCACGGATGAGATGAACAGTGATAAGGGTGCCGGTGCATGCATGGGTACCGCCACCGGCGCTGCAGACGACGGCTACGGCAGCGAGGCGAACTATGAAGCCGGGCGCGACTGGGATCACAACAACGCCAAGGTTCGCGAGATGTGCAAGGCTTACCTGAAGTGGCTCAAAAACGACATCAAGATTGACGGCTTCCGCTACGATTATTGCAAGGGCTTCCACAACAGTCATATCAACGACTACAACAAAGCCGCCGAGGCGTACTTCTCGGTGATGGAGATGTGGGACGGCGACGTAAACGCACTGCAGTCACACCTGAATGATGCAGGCTGGAACACGCTGACGTTTGATTTTGCATTGAAGTATCAGGCGTTCAACAACGGTATAGCCGCCGACAACTATGCCGCCCTGAAAGGTGCGGGTCTGCCGGGTGCAGGCAAGGCGCGCTACGCGGTAACGTTCCTTGACAGCCACGACTCGTTCCAGCGCGACGGCAATGAGTTCTGCGGTGAGGGGAACTCGATGACGGTATGCAAAGACAAGATCATGCAATGCTATGCGTACCTATTGAGTATGCCGGGTGTGCCGTTGGTATTCTTCCCTCACTGGGTTACGTTCAAGGACCCGATCAAGAAGATGATCAATGCCCGCTACAAGACCGGCGTACATAGTGAGTCAGCAGTAAGCGATGAGGCAGGCAACGGCTACTACAAAGCCACTATCACCGGTACGAACGGTGAGATACGTCTGCTGGTAGGACCTAACTCGGGCTACAACGATACACCTGCAGGGTTCACGCTCGCCTCGAAAGGCACAAACTACGGCGTATATTACAAGACGAACAGCAGCCGCGGTGACAAGAACACCGAGCGTGTTGACCGCAGCCAGAGCCCTGTGGAGGATGTGCTGGCAGATACGCCGGTCAAAGGTGAAAAGTTCATCAAGGACGGAAAGATGTATATCCGCTGCGATAAGCGAACATACGACGTATTTGGACAATTGATAAATGATAATAATTGATAATTAAAACTAATACACTGCAATAGGCGGGCTTGAGTGCGCGCCACCTTACTATTCAAAAATAACGAATCGACATACATATGAAACGCTTATTCACTACATTTTCGTTCGTGCTATTTACATTGTTACTCGTAGCACAGGTAACAACCGATCCTAATCCTGTTCCCGTAGGTCACACGGGAAAAGTAACCATCACCTTCGATCCTACCGGTGGCAACGGCGGCATGATTGGTGCTACCAAATGCTATGCGCACACGGGTCTGATCACCTCTGCCTCGACCAGTGACAGCGACTGGAAGAACGTGATTGGCAGTTGGCGTGGTGCTACCCAGCCACAGCTGACCGCCACCAACGATGGCAAATGGCAGTTGACGATTGACAACATCTTTACGTTTTATGGCGTGCCGGAAAGTACGAACATCAAGAAGCTTGCGTTCGTATTCCATGACGATCCCGGCGGTAAGAAAGAAGGCAAGGCAGCCAGCGGTGACATCTTTGTTGTGCTGGGCGAGGCGACCGCACCGGACATCTGGGAGGCGGTGGAAGGTGTAACGCCCACCACGAAAGCACGACCGGCCGGTGTGAGCAATGGTATCTATTACGGCGAGGACGGCACGTCGGTGACCTTGTGCACGTACGCCGCAAGCAAGACTGAAGCCGCCAAGCGCGTGTTCCTGCTGGGCGATATGACGGATTGGAAACTGAGCAAAGATTATCAACTATATAAGGACGGTAACTACTTCTGGATCACGCTGACAGGTCTGACAAAAGGCAAAGAGTATCGATTCCAATACGCAGTGGAGCGTGCTGACGGCGTGAGGAAGCAGATTTGTGATATCTATTCCGAGAAAGTACTCCACCCGGATGATCAATATGAGCCTAAGAAAGTTGACCCCACGCTGATCAGTTATCCGACCAAAGGTGCAGACGGCGGATACGTGACTGTTATTCGCCCGGGGAAAGCCGAATACGCATGGAGCGACGCAACGCTGAACTTCAAGCGACCGAATAAGGAGAACCTGATCATATACGAGGCGTGGGTGTACGACTATACAGCCGCCCGCACCTTCAAGGGGCTGATGAACCGCTTGGACTATATTCAGAACTTGGGTGTGAATGCAATAGAGCTGATGCCCGTGAGTGAATTTGAGGGAAACATCAGCTGGGGTTACAACCCGACGTTATACTTTGCAGTGGATAAGACCTACGGCAAGCCCGAAGACCTGAAAGCCCTGATCGATGAATGCCACAAGCGCGGTATAGCTGTGATTCTGGATATGGTGTTCAACCACACGAAGGGCACGAACCCTATGGCGAAGCTCTATCCGTACGGCAATGACCTGCAATATAACCCCTGGTTCAGCACGAACCCGCCCGAAGGCGACAACGGCTACGGCGAGGAGTGGAACCATGATTTCGGTCCGGCACATGAGATGTTCACGCGCGCCTTCGCATATTGGCTGAAGGAGTACAAGATCGACGGCTACCGTCTGGACCTGAGTCACGGCTTGTGCGGCAACACGAACAATGCCGTATCCAACCTTAAGGATTACTACCAGAACGGCGTACAGGCGACCTCGCCCGGGGCGTATATGATCCTTGAGCACTGGGGCAACGGTCAAGACCAACTGATCAAGGACGGCATGCAATGCTGGACGGGCAACGTAATCACCAATGCCTACTGCCAAACAGCGATGGGGTGGCTGAAGGACGGTGACGGTTTTGACGGAGCGAACCGCGCAGGATATGTATCCTACGCCGAGTCACATGACGAGGAACGCATGCAGTACAAGGCTAAAACCTATGGCAACGGAGACTTGCAGACCAACGAGGCAGCCCGATTGGGTCGTGTAGCTGAAAATGTGGCATTCAACGTGCTGCTGAAAGGCGCTCACATGCTATGGCAGTTTGAGGAGATCGGCTACGACATTTCGATAGATCATAACGGTCGCACGGGCACGAAGCCTAATCCGACAGCCAAGGGGTACTTCAAGCAAGCAGAGCGCATCGACGCCTTCACCAAATGTGCACAAGTCATCACACTGCGTACGCAGTTGATGCCGGATGCGTTTACCGGCACACCGACCGTAAGCATCGGTTCGGGCAAAGCATTGCGTACCATCCAGTGGGGCAGCAATGTGTTTGTAGCGGCTAACTTCGATGTTAGCAGCAATCAAGCCGTAAGCATGCCGTCAGGTACATGGTACGACTATCTGGAAGGCGGAAACCGCTCAACCGCATCCACCTGCGTACTCAAACCCGGTGAGCTGAAGGTATTCACCGGTCAGCAGACGAAAGCACCTACCTTCACGGATATTGAAACACGTGACCATACGGCTATTGAAGAGGTTTGGTCGAACAGCACTATGCCAAGCGCACAGAAAGTATTCTACAACGGCACGCTGTACCTGCGTCGCGGCAACACGACCTATACGATCGACGGACAACGAGTGGAGTAGAGGAAATTGAAAGTTGTAAGGTGAAATTGAAAGGTTAAGGAGTTAGAGAGTAGATACAATGATCCTTTGCGTAGCAGAGAAACCGTCTGCGGGACGTGACATAGCCAAGGTGCTGGGTGCCAACAACAGGCGTGACGGGTATATGGAGGGCAACGGCTATTGTGTGACCTGGACATTCGGTCACCTGTGTGCCCTATACGATCCGCATGAGTACAACGAGCAGTGGAAAGGCTGGAACATGTCAGCCCTGCCGATGATCCCCGAGCGGTTCAGCATCAAGGTCAGCGGTGATGAGGGCGTGCAGAAGCAGTTCAATATAATCAAGCAGCTCATGTCGCAGGCAACGGAGGTTATCAACTGCGGTGACCCCGGGCAGGAAGGTGAACTGATACAGCGCTGGGTGTATCAGCAAGCAGGCTGCAAGGTTCCTGTGAAGCGGTTATGGACATCATCGCTGACCGAGGAGGCTATACGTGACGCCTTTCAGCACCTGAAAGACCAATCCGCCTACCAACACCTGTATGAGGCAGGGCTGATGCGCGCTATCGGCGACTGGCTGCTCGGCATGAACGCCTCACGCGCGTACACATTAAAATACGCGCGAGGCGTGGGAAAAGACAGGCATATCCTGTCTATCGGTCGCGTGCAGACCCCTACCCTCGCACTGATTGTCAAGCGGCAACAGGAAGTTGAGCATTTCGTACCGCGCACGTACTACGAACTCAAGACATTGTACCGGGATACACTATTCAGTTACGTATTCCCTAAAGACCTCAAGGAACTGAATAGTTCGAAGGACGCTAAAGAGACAGAAAACGCAGACAGTGACGATCTTAAGGGATTTGCCACTCTTGCAGAGGCGCAGGCACTGATTGACAGTATCAAGGATCAGCCGCTGACAATTACCTCTGTAGAAAAGAAGAAAGGTACAGAGTTTGCTCCGCGACTGTTCGACCTTACCTCGTTGCAAGTGGAGTGCAACAAGTCGTTCGGCTACACTGCTGAACAAACGCTGAAACTTATTCAGTCGCTTTACGAGAAGCACGTGACCACCTATCCGCGCGTAGATACGACCTACTTGAGTGAAGACATATATGCCCACGTGCCCAAAACACTGGAGGGCATTAAAGATTTCTTCCCCGAAGTGCAACCATTGTTGGGGTTGAAAGCGGACGGGAAGAAAAGTCCCGGGTCATTGCCGAAGTCGAAGAAAGTATTTGACAACAAGAAGGTAACCGATCACCATGCAATCATCCCCACCGGTCAGCGTCCGGATAACCTGAGCGAGCAGGAGAAAAAAGTATTCAACAAGATAGCCCTGCGGTTCATAGCGGCGTTCTACCCCGATTGCGAAGTGAGCAATACGACCGTGCTTGCCGAGGTACAAACGGCAGGCGAGAGTTCTGATACGGTAAACTTCAGGGTGACAGGCCGACAGGTGCTTGTGCCGGGATGGCGTGAGGTGTTCACAAAGAATACGAGTCAGGAAAATCCAGACAATGCGGATAATACGGAGAATGCAGATACAGCCGAGAGCGCAAAGACCCTGCCCGACTTCGTCAAGGGCGAACAAGGACCTCATGAGCCGCAGCTGAAAGAGAAGACAACCACGCCGCCTAAGTATTACACGGAAGCTACCTTGCTTCGCGCCATGGAGACAGCCGGCAAGACCGTGGAGGACGAGGATCTGCGCGATGCGATGAAGGAGAACGGCATAGGTCGTCCGTCCACCCGTGCCGCGATCATTGAGAAGCTCTTCCAACGCAAATACATTGAGCGGAAAGGCAAGGCGGTACATGCCACAGCATTAGGTATTGACCTGATAGCCAAGATTATCTCGCCCCTGCTGATGTCAGCCGAGCTCACCGGACGATGGGAGAAGAAGATGCGCATGATTGAGCGCGGTGAATATGAGGCACGTGACTTCCTGGCAGAACTCAAGCAAATGACAACCGAAGTGGTTCGTGAAGTCAAAGCCGACCAGGCAGGCATGCAATGCCCGCTATGCAAACAAGGAAAGATTATTCGTGGCCGCACCCGCTACGGCTGCTCCCGCTGGAGAGAGGGGTGCACCTATGCCGCACCGTTCTGATACCTTTCATGCACAAAATAACGGCAAAAAAGTAAGTATCAGTCGTTTAGCATTTTTCCAGAAATTTTAGAAAAGAAGCAGCTCAGTTTGTCAGCTATCGCAGACTCCAACGAATGGAAAACACCTGCACGCAGTTTGTCAAAAAGAGTAAACACGCAGAACATGACTGCACTTGTACCAACCACAAGTACAGGTGAAATGTACCATGTACCCATATCGCGAACAGACCTCATCATCTGCCAATAATATGGCGAGAAATACGGGTTACTATGAATGATATACACCGCGAATACACCACCAGCAAACCAATTAACTATTGGACTTTGTAATTTCCAAGTCCGAGCCCATAGAAACAACATAACAGAAAGAACGAGGACACTCGGCGAATTGTTATGCAGAGAATAAATGATTGATATCGGAAAAAAACGCATCTTAATCATGTGAAACACGGTCATCAGCAGAGCCATAACTACAGCAAACCATCCCCATGGTGCATAGCTGACTGTAATTCGTGAGATACGACTACCTACAAAGTACATAGTTACCATATGCATCAGTTCCTCACCAACGGATGCGATCTCCCATATCTGGTGCATGTAACCAAGGTACACATCAACTATCAACAATAAACAGACAGCCATACGCATTTCATTATCCGTCATTGCTTGAATCGCCTTGTTAAGAATCGGTGACAAGAGCATCAATGCGAAATAGCATCGGATAAAATAATTGCAATTCTCAGAAGAAGCAAATATAATCTGACTAAAATCATGTAAGGTAAAAGACCTATTTATGAGAGCAGAAACGGTGACTATAATTGCTGCATAGAAAAAACACTGCAAATAATATTTGACAACACCACGCCAAGACAACCTAATCGTGAAATATCCACTAATGAGAATGAAGCAATTTGCGCTCGTTTGGGAAAGATTAAGTAAAAAAATGCGGAACTCATTAGCCATAGATATTTCTGACACGTGCAAATTCCACAATGCCTGCAAGGTGTGGTTAAGCAAGACACCTATCATGCACACTATACGGAAAAGTTCGAAATTAGATTGTCTCGTAGATACGTTCGTCATTTTTGTAAAATTATTGATTGCAAAGATAGTGATTTTTTCCGAAAGAAGCAAATTAAAAGCGTATATATACAGATTTTGTCAAAAATTTCTACAAATTATTGTATAAAATTTGCAAATTTATTTTTTTTTTCGTAACTTTGCGAGTTTTATTGTGATACGCATGTCAACGATGCATACGAGGACCCCCTCGTCAATAGCTCAGCTGGCCAAACGTAAACTGCTGAAAATCTGCCCATAGCAGCATTCGGCAGGAACTTAAGGTATGCCCATACACCAAACAGAACATCCTGATAATGACTGCCCAAAGTGGTATGTGATGTCTGCATACCGGCAGGAGAAGAAAGCCGAGACAGCACTGCAACTGCGAGGCAGGCGATGTTTTGTGCCGAAACGATATGTAGTCAAGACTATTCAGGGCAAGAAAATTCGCACGCTGCAACCCGCTATCGCCAATCTGGTGTTTGTTTTCGCCTCATGGAACGAAATAATCTCCATCAAGCAACAACTTGAATACCTGCAATTTCAGACACTTGTCATCCAAAACAAACGCCGTGTCATGATTGTGCCGGATGACGAAATGGAGCAGTTTATTCATATTGTCTCGCAACTCGAATCGGACATTTGCTACTATCGTCCTGATGAATTGCCATTGGCGCAGGGGCAGCAAGTGAGAGTCATAGGCGGCCAATTTAATGGCGTAGAAGGCCGGTTGCTGAAGATTGCGGGCAAGCGTCAGAAACGCGTTGTTCTTCAACTGGAAAGCTTGCTCGCGATTGCTATAACTGTTGAAAATCCCGAATATATAGAATTGATTAAGTCATGAAACGTTTGTTCTATCTATTATCGCCGGTGCTTGTGGTGCTGATGGTTGCATGCTCTGGGCAGAAACAGATTGTATATTTCCAAGATATACAAGCCGGTGACAGCGATACAATCCAAGACACCGTACTAATTCGCCTGCAAGTGTCTGACAAGGTGAACATCCATGTCTCTGCTAGGGACCCGGAAATAAGCAACTTGTTTAGCTTATACAGCACGGGGAACATACAAGCGAACCAAAATATGAAATCGGGCTACACGATTGACTCCAATGGTGATATTACCTTCCCCATCCTTGGCAAAATCCACGTGGTGGGGATGACTCGCGAGGAGTTGACAGAGTATCTTGTAACATTGCTTCAAGATCGTCAGTTGGTTCGCGACCCTGTGGTAACTGTAGAGTTTGAGAACCTGACAGTTACTGTATTAGGTGATGCCAACACGAGTAAGCGCATCTACATCAACAAGGACTACTACACCCTGCTGGATGCTATGGCCGACATGGGCGACCTGCAAATCACGGGTGTGCGAGAGAACGTGAAGGTACTGAGGAACCATAACGGCGTAGTGACTGCGTACAACGTGAACTTATGCTCGGCGCAAGACATTTACGCATCGCCTGTCTATTACCTGCAACAGAACGATGTGATCTACATCGCACCGAATAAGAAGAAGTCCCGCGGGTACTACGACAACGCAACGATGCTGGTTACGCCTACGTTCTGGACGGGCATCGTGTCAAGTATTCTCTCACTGACATCAGTGATTATTGCACTGACGAAATAGTTGACAGTTGATATTCATTAATAGAGATTATGTTACCACAAAATACTCCCCAAACAACCCTGGAAAAAAGCAACACGTCAGGAATCAAACCGATGGACTTGGTGGTTGTATTCCTCAGTCATTGGTACTGGTTCGTCATTTCCGTTGCCATCGGCATGGCAGCGGCCTATTATGTTATCCGTAGTACCCGACCGCTATACACGCGCACCGCATCTATACTCATTAAAGATGCTGCCAAAGGTCAATCATTAGCCACGGATGCCAGCGGTTTTGCCAACGTAGGCATATTTGCCACCAACACCGATCTGAACAACGAGATCTACCAATTGCAGTCACCTGCTATCATGCAAGAGGTGGTACAACGGCTCAACTTGCAGCAACACTACGACGTACAGGGCATGTTCCACGCCGAGACACTATATGGCAGTAACCTCCCGATACGCGTAGATATGCCCGACGTGACTGATGGTGACATAACCTGTTTTTTCCTTGATATTGACAAACAAAGACATCTTAAACTCTTCAACTTCTCACGGAACAATATGGAGTTCAAGGACGTTGAGATCGAAGGCGAGATGTACGACACGCTATCCACGCCGCTGGGACGCGTATGCGTTGAGCCATCACGGTTCTACTACACGCCCGACCGAAGCATAGAGGTGCACCACGATCTGCTGCAATCGACATTGAACGCCTATCAGGGAAAGCTTACCGTCACGACTGCAACGGACAATAGCACCATCATCAACCTCACGCTGATTGACCTACAGCCACAGCGTGCAGAAGAAGTTCTGACCACCATCATCGCCATCTACAAGGAGAATTGGATTCGCGACCGCAACCAAGTCGCCATATCAACCAACCAGTTCATTGCAGAGCGTATCGCGGTTATCGAACGCGAATTGCAAGAGGTGGAAAGCAACATCTCTTCCTACAAGAGCGAACATCTCATCTTGGGCAATGCGGAAGCCTCCGCTACCACTTTCCTTGGAGAGGCCAATGCCGCTGACATCCGACTGACGAACCTTGACCAACAGCTATACATGGCTCGCAACGTGCGTGACTACATGCGCGACGAGTCGAACAGATACCAACTTCTGCCTGCTTTGCAAGGCATTGACGGAGCAAACATCAGTTCGCAGATCAACGAATACAACAGTTCGCTCCTACGCCGCAACAGCCTCGTATCAGCCAGTAGTCTGCAAAACCCGTTGGTCAAAGATCTCGATGCAGAGCTGGAGGTGCTGCGTAGTAGCTTGCTCACATCCATCGACAACTATATCGAAGCACTGCTCGCAGAGATTTCGATGACGGAGAAACGTCTGCGACGCAACGTCGGCAAAGTTGCTGCCAGTCCGAACCAGTCGCAGTACCTGCTTTCGATCGAGCGGCAGCAAAAAGTGAAAGAGTCACTCTATCTCTTCCTCTTGCAAAAGCGCGAGGAGAACGAGCTGAGTCAAGCATTCACGGCATACAACAGCCGCGTGGTTACACCGCCATCAGGCAGCAACGAGCCGACCTCGCCCGTACGCAGGAACATCTACTTGCTCTTCCTGCTGATATCCATCGTTCTACCGGCAGCTATTCTGGTACTGGGCGAACTGCTCAACAATACCGTGCGCGGACGAAAGGATCTGGAGAACCTGTCTATACCTTTCCTTGGCGAGATCCCGATGGCGTACCAGAAGAAGACGTTCAAGGAGCGCGTTCGCCGATGTGTCATGCGATATGTGCCATACAAGCTGCGACCCAAGCAGGATCGGAAAGAAGATAAGGCCCTGCACATTTTGGTGAAAGACAAGAGCCGCGATGTGATTAACGAGGCGTTCCGTGTCATCCGCACGAATCTGGAGTTTATGGCAGCCGCAGGCGATGGCGGACGAATCATCATGCTTACCTCCTTCAATCCGAACAGCGGCAAGACGTTCATCGCCTGCAACCTGGCTTTGACGTTAGCTATCAAGGGAAAACGCGTACTCGTCATAGATATGGATATGCGCAAGACATCCTTGTCTGCCCTCGTTGACAAGCCTAAGGAAGGGCTTTCGCTCATCTTGGGCGGATACCGCGAAGATTATCAGACTCTCATCCAACGCTCAAACTTAAATGACCAGTTGGAAATTCTGCCTGTGGGTACTATCCCCCCCAATCCCACCGAACTGCTATACAGCCCCACACTGAAAAAGATGCTTGATGAGTTGCGCAAGCAGTACGACTATATCTTCCTGGATTGTCCGCCGGTGGAGATTGTTGCGGACGCAACGATCATCTCGCCGCTCGCCGATATGAGCATCTTCGTCATCCGCGCTGAGATGCTGGAGCGTGAGGCACTGCCGGAGTTGGAAAAATATTATACCGAGGAGCGCCTCAAGAAGATGTCCATCATCCTTAACGGCACCACCGATGCCTTCTCACGCTACGGTTACCATCGTTACGGCTCGCGTTACGGTTACGGCTACCGGTATGGTTATGGCTACCGCTACGGCTATGGCAACCATTACGGCACACACTACGGCTATGCGGATGATGACGAACAAGCCGACAATTAGTCACGTATCCCGACGGTCAACCGACGGTCAGCCGACGGTCAACACTTACATCACAATATAGTCATTACAAAAATAGCACTTCATGGCAAGACATATCATTAAGCCTAAACACAACCTGCTTGATATAGATCTGAAAGGTGTCTGGCGCTATCGTGACCTCGTATATATGTACATTCATCGCGATATTGTCACCAAGTACAAGCAGACTATACTCGGACCACTATGGTACGTTATTCAACCTGTGCTGACTACGATCATCTACATGTTTGTGTTTGGCGGGTTGGCAGGTATCTCCACCGACGGCATTCCGCAGCCGCTATTCTACATGGCAGGCATACTGCTATGGAACTATTTCTCAGAGTGCTTCAATGGTTCAAGCGACGTATTCGGAACCAATGCCAATGTATTCGGCAAGGTGTACTTCCCTCGGTTGGTTGTGCCGATATCGGGCATGTTTAGCAACTTGATCAAGATGCTTATCCAGTTTGTGCTTTTCTTGATTGTGTATTTGTATTACGCCTTGTTCACCGATGCTTCCGTTCATGTCAACTGGTCAGCACTACTGTTTCCGCTACTGGTTGCCATGTTAGCTCTGCATGCCACATCGTGGGGACTGATATTCTCCTCGCTTACCACCAAGTACCGCGACATGAAGTTTCTGATTCAGTTCGGCATACAACTGTTCATGTACGCCACGCCAATCATCTATCCGCTATCGGTTGCACCTGCTAAATATCGGTTTATCCTTGAACTTAACCCGCTTACTCCGATATTCGAAGCCTTCAAGTTCGGTTGGTTAGGTGCAGGATCACTGAGTTGGTCAGGACTGTTGTATAGTGCCGGATTCATGGTTGTCAGTCTGTTTGCCGGCATTGTGATTTTCTCGCGTGAAGAACGCACATTTATGGATACCATTTAGCCACAGATCAGATGAACGCTATAGAATTTAATCATGTAGGAAAGATGTACCGCTTGGGCACGATTGGCACAGGCACATTGAGTCATGATTTGAACCGCTGGTGGCAGACGCGAATCCTGCGCCATGAAGACCCCTATCTGAAGATAGGTCAGACCAACGACCGCACGACCAAAAGCAATAGTCAGTACGTATGGGCATTAAGGGATATTGATTTCAAAGTGGAGCAGGGCGATGTTGTCGGAATCATCGGCAAGAACGGTGCAGGCAAATCCACACTGCTGAAGCTATTGAGCAATATCACCTCTCCCACGACCGGTGAGATTACATACGAAGGACGTATAGCCTCGCTATTGGAAGTGGGTACGGGTTTCCACCCCGAGATGACAGGACGTGAGAATATCTATATGAATGGTGCCATTATGGGTATGACGCGGCAGGAGATAACTCGCAAATTGGATGAGATTGTTGATTTCGCAGGCTGTGCCCGATATATTGACACACCTGTCAAACGTTACTCCAGTGGTATGACCGTGCGATTAGGATTTGCTATTGCAGCTTTTCTCGAACCGGAGATTCTTGTCGTGGACGAAGTTCTTGCTGTTGGTGATGCCGAGTTCCAAAAGAAAGCGATAGGCAAAATGCAGGACGTAAGCAAAGGCGAAGGGCGAACAGTTTTGTTTGTCAGTCATAATATGGATTCTGTTTTGAACCTTTGCAACACTTGTGTTTTGCTTGAAAATGGTATCACCAAGCAAATAGGAGATGCACAATCTGTTGTCAGTTCCTACCTCAATAGTGGTAACAACGAACATTCTTTTACTCAAAATAGTTCACGCCATCCTGTATTTATCCAACATGTTTGTTTTGGTGGTAATGATAGTAACCGACAAGGTATATTCACATTTAACGAAAATATCAAGTTATCAATAACTATCCGTAAAAGTGATAATGCTTTTTTTGACAGACAAACTGTTATGAGTTTCTGTATCATCACAAACAGAAACGTCAGAGTGTGCACCAACGAAATCTCGCTAGATACTTTAGCGGAAACAGATTCACATACGTTTCATATAACTTATCCGGCAGAATTGCTGTCCCCTGGAGGCTATTTCTTCCGCATTGATCTCCACATTCCTAATTGCTGCTTGTTTGATGGGCAAGATGTGTGCCATTTTACGATAACGGATACAGGAAGTGAATTTATCAAATACAACGGTGGAAACAATGGCTTTATAATATTAAGACCGCAAATTACCACGGAATAACATGAACGTAGTATATCTTATAAAGGCATTTATCTGGCGGATTATCCATCCGAGAGGTAATACGAACAACATAAAGACATATTGTTCTGTTCATCCGTCCGCCATTCTCCATAATTTTTCGATTCGAACTGACAAGCCTTACAAAGGACGGAAATATGTAGAAATAGGGAAAAATAGTATTGTTTCCGGCACATATATTTTTGAGTCCGAAGAGGGACATGTGTCTATTGGCGAACATTCATATATAGGCGGAGGAACATTTATCAGTCGTTCTAACATTGAGATCGGGAACCATGTGACTATCGCATGGGGAGGAACAATTTATGACCATGATTCACATTCCATGAACTACTGGGATCGTCGTAAAGATATTGATGATGAATTGAACGATATTCGAAACGGACGGAACTTCATTGAGCACAAAGATTGGAGCAATGTTCGGACTAAGCCTATTAAAATATGCGATGATGCATGGATAGGGATGAATGTTATTATCCTGAAAGGAGTGACTATTGGCGAGGGAGCCGTAGTTGGTGCAGGTAGTGTCGTGACAAAGGATGTGCCGGCATGGACTGTTGTTGCCGGAAATCCTGCCAAAGAAATAAGGAGATTGTCTAACGGCAACAAATCGGGAAAAGCCAATACCATCTGAAATCAGTCGTTTACCAAATAACATAGATAGTACGTAGCTGATTATGAAAATTCTTGTTGTCGGTTCAAAAGGTTTTATCGGTTCGCACGTTGCGGCTCACCTACAAAGATGCGGAAATGAAGTGTGGGGATGCGATGTAGTGACTGATTATGCAGCAAAACAATACATCCAGATTGATGCTACAAACGCAGATTTTAACGCCTTGTTTGAGCAGCAGCAATTTGAAGTATGCATCAATTGTAGCGGTGCTGCAAGTGTACCAGATAGTATCGAACACCCAAGGCGAGATTTCGTACTCAACACGTCCAACGTGTTTGCTTTATTGAGTGCCATCCACCAGCACAATAGCGGAAGCCGGTTTGTCAACATGTCAAGTGCTGCTGTATATGGGAATCCGACTTGTTTGCCTATCAAAGAAGACGCACCATTAAATCCTGTTTCCCCATATGGGCATCACAAAATGATGGCAGAATACATCTTGCGAGAGTTTGCTAAGTTATATGGAGAAAAAACATGCTCATTACGCATCTTTTCTGCTTTCGGCTCCGGGCTAAAGAAACAGATTTTTTGGGATATGCATCAGAAAATGAGCAACAGCGAAGAAACCGTATTTTGGGGTACAGGCGATGAGTCGCGGGATTTCATTCATGTCCGCGATATAGCTCGGGTGGTGGAACTCTGTATTATGCACGCTGCATTCAACGGCGAAGCGATTAATGTGGCTAATGGCGAGCAGACGAGTATATATCATGCAGCCTCTGTATTCGCAAAATTGGCCGGTTATTCAGGAAACATCATTTTTAACGGCCACGTTCGCAAGGGAGATCCCCGCTTTTGGGAGGCAGATAATTCTATTATTCGCTCGTGGGGATATGAGCCTTCCTATTCTTTAGAACAGGGACTTAAAGAATATATTGAATGGGCGCGAAACGTATAGGCATCGGCATTTTGTACACTCCCAATCCCAATTGGGTGGCGGGAGAATATTATGTACAGAATATATTATCCGCATTACGGCATTGCGAGGACAGCAGATTGCCCGAAGTCATAGTATATTGTTATGATAAGGCACAGTATGAACAGTTACGAAGTGTTACAAAATATCCATATCTCAAGCCCCGTTTCATTAAACAATCTCATAGCCATTTATACTATTTTCTACATTATCGGGTTCAACAGATATTCAAGATTTCACTTCCTGATGCTGATGCATACGGGTATGCCTATGAGAAATGTGCTTTTATCTACCCTGTTACCCAATTGTCATACATAGCAGACAAAAGCAAAGTTGTAGGGTGGATTCCTGATTTTCAGGAACGTTATCTTCCTGAATTCTTCCCTGAGAAGGATATAGCCAATCGGGAAAAACAGCAACGCTCCTATATCCAGAATAAGTGTCCTATTGTATTTAGCAGCTATGACAGCCTCAATGATTGGAAACGTTTTTACCCCGAAGCCGTTGACATAAAAACATTTGTTCTACATTTTTCAGTCACTCATCCTGACTTCAGTCACATAGAGATTTCAATTTTGAAAAAACGGTTCGGCATATCAAGAGATTATATGCTATGTGCCAACCAATTTTGGAAGCACAAAAATCATTTGTTTTTATTCAAAGCATACCACATTGCCAAACAAAAAGGATTCAATAAGCAACTTGTGTGTACGGGAAATTTAACCGATTATAGAAATCCAGAATACATAAAGGACATTCGCAACTTCATAACTGACTATCATCTGGAAAAAGACATTCTTCTATTGGGATTTATCGGACGAGAAGAACAATTATGCTTGATGAAACATTCATATGCACTTGTTCAGCCCTCATTATTTGAAGGATGGAGTACGGTGGTAGAGGATGCCAAATGCCTAAACAAATTTATATTCTTGTCTAACCTAAATGTACATAAAGAACAAGCACCTGTGAATGCGAGTTTCTTTTCTCCGCATGATGTCAACGATTTGGCTACTCAATTTACGGATGTCACTCCGACTGCATTCCCGAGTGATTATTCAGAATGCATGCAGCGTAGCGGAGAAGATTTTTTACACATCATTCAATCTCTTACTAAAC
>CALZOG010000021.1 GCA_945827635.1 uncultured Bacteroidales bacterium | reverse complement strand
TGCTACAAAAGCGAATAACTTTTTCATAATTCTGTTAATTTAATTAGTTAATAAAGTTAGTTAATATATTTGGTTAACGAACCATTTATTCTACTAGTAACCTATTTCTTCGTTGAGACCCTTCAGGTTCTCATTGGCGGTAACATCCTTAGCAGGAATAGGATAGACATTGTATTTAGCATCCTTGCCTGCCTTGTGTCCTTCCCAGGTCATGGTGGACGATGCTCCTGCAAACTGACCAAAGCGAATCAAGTCGGTGCGGCGACGACCTTCACACCAGAACTCCTTTGCCCACTCAACCAACAGAGACTCGTCGTTCAAGGTGGTTATCTCAGGTGCATTAGCGCGGCGACGCAAGCAGTTGACAGCTTCAATGGCTGGAGCCAACTCACCTGTGCGGTAGCAAGCCTCAGCATAGGTCAGATACGCCTCAGCCAAACGGAACAATGGGATATCCGTATCAGGCCATTGCGGTTCACCAACAGGTGAAGCCCATACCCACGGAGCTTCTACAATAGAGTCATTTCCGTTTATGTCCTTCAATGTTGCTGTCTTGGAAGTCGAATATACACCTGTGAACTTCAGAACTGACCAAGATGCATACAGATCGGCTGCCTCATTGCCGGTCAAGGACATCTTCTTGCCTGCGGTTGTCTTCGACGCCATGATTGCGCGGTCGTCACCTAAAGCAACCGGCATCTGATACTCGTTCAACGATATCGAAGATGCTTTGGATTTGTCCACCCAGTAATATACGAACTCAGGTGACGAACGGAAGCACGACCATGTATCTGTCGAGCCAAAAGGTACATAGTTTGCATCACGTACAGCACTGACAAGGAAGCGTGAGCCACCCCAGTTCTGAGCATGGATTGCATCCTGGTAGATCATGAAGATCGCCTCATCCTGCGCACCATTACTATCATTATCACCCATGAACAACTGCTGGTAAGCAGAGTAGTACACATGGTCAGCTGTACGCTCTGCAGCCAAGTCTATGGCAGCCTTTGCAGATTTGTCATAGCCGTGCAGCTTGTAGGAACTATCCATCAGTTTCTTCGCATATTGCTTGGCATCCGCATAGCGTGCCTCACCATCGCGAGCACCGAGTACAGACTCATTATACACTTCTGCATTGAGGTAAAGACGCATCAGCAAAAACCATGCGCATGCCTGATCGACACGGTACTTGTTGGTACGCTGTCCGGCTTGGACAATATACGGGTCGGAAGCCAGCTCCAAGCACTCGTTCTCCAACCATGCAAACAGGTCAGGACGCGTTGTTGGCATCGGTTTGTTGGGGGAAACAGTCAGAGAGAACGGCACGCGATAGAACATGTCCAACAGATAGTAGAAGTTGATCGCACGAAGCATACGTACTTCTGCACGCTGAGCCAATGTTACTTCATCTGTATATTCGGCTGTATTATCCAAGAACGAGTTGCACAGTGTAATATCGAAGTTCAGACGCGAATACAGGCCGTACACCAAGTCGTTGCTCGAGCTCCATGTCAAGGTACGGATATCCGCCAATCCCACATCGTTCCAGATCCACCAACCTTCGTCCGTACAGAACTCATTCAGTTCCCAGAACATACGATAGAAGGAAGATGTACCCTCGTCAATGCCATCCACATCTCCGTTGCCGTCCGGTCCTTTTTGTCCGGTGACGCCGAATGTAGCGTAGCATTTAGCAAACACTGCATCTTTATTAAATTTAGTGTCTGTATTAGGATCCAATGGAGTTCTGTCAAGCGAACACGCCGTCATTCCCATACCTAATAAGGCAGCAAAGAATATTTTAGTGTACTTCATAACGCTATATAATTTTTGAGTTTTCATAATTCAATTAATCGGCATACATGTTAGAATTGGAGGCTCACACCCATAACGGTAGTCATGCTACGCGGATAGATGTTGTTGTCAATACCACCGCCTACCTCCGGGTCAAGCCCCTTGTAAGCAGAGAATACGCAGGGGTTAGATACGGTGATGTAAGCACGGCCTTGTACTGTCTTGTTGAAGCTGTAGCCGAGCGTGATGTTATCAATACGCAGGAACGAAGCTTTCTCTACAAAGAAGTCTGATGCATACCAGTTCGAGTTCTTTATCAGAGCACCCTTGTCTACGCCAACTTCGTATGCCTGTGTCTCTTTATTCCAAACGTACGTGCGGATATCATCGCTACGCATGTTGTCGCCATAGTAGCAATTAAATGCTGATTTCAGCACGGAGTGATAACCGCCGTTCTGGTTCTGGAAGACCTTGTCGGCCTCTACCCATTGAAGGTTGCCGGCCAATACATCGTTGTAAACGTAGTTGCCGATATTGGCGCGCATCGTGATGCCCAAGTCAAATCCGTAGAATTGGAACTTCGTCTGCAGACCCATCGTAACAGGAGCTGCAGGGCTGTGGTAGATATACTTGTCGTTATCGTTGATCTGACCATCTTGGTTGCGATCTACGAAATAATGACGTGTCACACCTTGTTCGTCGGTCATCTTCTTTGTCTCATATACGAGGAACGAGTATGCGGCTTCGCCTACCTTGTGCGCTTGGATTGTATTACCTGTACCGGAACTGATACCACCTACCGGAACGAAGTAGTCCTCATCATCCGACAGCAATTGCGTAATCTTGTTCTGATTCCATGCTACGTTGTAACCCAAGTCCCACTTGAAGTTCTTCGTATCTACAAGCACGGCATTGATAGCGAACTCTATACCTTGGTTGTACAAACTACCGATGTTACCAAGCATCTGGTTCTTGAAGTTCGAACCGGCTGATACATTCACTGTACTTAACAGGTCTTTGGTACGACGGTGATAGTAGTCAATATTACCATTGATTCGGTTGTTCAGGAACGCAAAGTCAATACCGATATTACTAGTATACGTTTTCTCCCAAGTCAGGTCCGTATTATATACGCCCGGACGACTGGTGTAGTACACTGCGTTGCCGTTGGCGTCAACGCCTGCATACAGAGGATTGGTTACACCGCCATCCAATACAGGATAATATGCATGATCCTGAGCGATGGTGTAGGTCGGCAGGTAGTAATAATCTACACCCAGGTTCTGCTGACCGGTGATACCATAGCCTAAACGGAGCTTCAAGTCATTGATTGCATTCACATCCTTGAGGAAGGTCTCTTTGATCTTCCAACCCAAGGCTACTGAGGGGAAGTAACCCCAGCGGGCATTCTCGCCTTTCGAATTCAATTTAGCGAAACGCGACGATGCATCGGCACGGAACGTGGCGGTTAACAGAATCTGGTCCCAACCATTCCAATTGATACGACCATAAACTGACTGCAGCGCATTATCGGTGATATATTCCGATACATATACGTTATAGGGCTGCCCTGCCAAATCTGCATCATTGTTCGTGGTCTGGTAGAAGCCCGAACCTTCGCTATTGGTGTGACGGTAGAAGTATTGGTTTTCGTAACCGACCATCACGTCAAAGTGTTGATTGCTCTCCTCCCAGTCATGACCGTATTGAGCATATGCCGAGAACTGCAGGTTGTACTTGCTCATGTCGCTCCAACCATTCCAACCGAAATAGTGATTGTCATAACTGTAATCCGGCAATACGGTTTTCTGCTTACCATACGAGTAGTCGGCACCGAAATTTGCATGTAGATGCAGGTCTTCGAATCCGTGAATCTTATAGTCGGCTTCTACATTACCTACAAACGAACCTGCATTCGCACGGTCATCCTTATGAGCTAACGAGGCTGCAGGGTTGCTGGTGGTCTGTGCATTTTTCGTGTAAGGCCAACTATCATCGTTATATCCTGCCGGAGTTATTACGCGCTGATAGTAACCACCGAACCAATTATCCAGTACATCTTGTGCTACGAGCACATCGCCATTGGCGTTTACGGCTTGGCCCTTAACCGGCATGGTCGGGTCCATCGACAGAGCTGCACCTACCACGCCGGCAGGATAGCGGTTGTAGATGTACATTCCCTTGGTATTGATGTTCAATGCCAAGTGGTTATCCAGGAACGACGGGCTTAGGTTAACCGATGCCGTCACACGTTGCATCTGAGAGGTACGGATAGCACCGTTCTGCAGCGTATAACCTACCGATGCACGATAAGGCATATCTACCACGCTGTTCTTCACGCCGCCCATGATGGAGATGTTGTGGTCGGTCGATACAGTCGTGCGGTAAATCTGATCCTGCCAATCGGTGCTGGCGGTGCCTAAAGTATTCGTCTTGTCTTCGTTGTGTCCTAAAGCGGTGGCATAACCGCGAAGCTGGTCGGCGGTCAGCACTTGCATACGGTTGGTCAGCGTACCTATCGACAGGTTACCTGCGTAACTTACTGTCGGCTTGCTGCCTTTCGAACCTTTCTTCGTCGTGATCAGGATGACGCCATTCGAAGCACGGCTACCATAGATAGCGGTGGCTGAAGCGTCTTTCAATACAGTGAAACTCTCAATATCGTTAGGGTTAACCATTGATAGAGGGTTCGACACACCCTGAATACCGTTATCATCCATGGCCAGACCGTCGATTACAATCAACGGGCTGTTCGACGCGTTCAGAGATGCACCACCACGGATAGTGATCGAACCGGCACCACCCGGAGTACCATCGGCGGCTACTACGTTCACACCGGCAATCTTACCCTGGAGCATATCCTGAGCGTTGGTCGTCAGACCTTTGTTCATCTCGTCTGGCTTGATCGCGGTTACCGAACCCGTCGCATCACCTTTCTTTACTACACCGTAACCGACTACCACTACTTCTTCCAGCAGCTCGGAGTCTTCACCCATACGTACGTTCATAACAGGAGCAGCATCCAGTTCCTGGGTCTTGTAACCCATATACGAGATCGACAGCTTGGCACCGCTGCGAACTTGCAACTCAAAGTTACCGTCAAAGTCGGTTATCGTACCATTCGTCGTTCCTATCTCAAGGATGGACGCACCGATAATCGGTTCGTCATTGGATGCATCGATGACTGTACCGCGTACCGAGATTTGAGCGAAGGCTGATACTCCCGCAAACAGGATAAACGAAATCAGCAGAGCGCGAAGATTGAATATATTGTTTTTCATATTCTATTATTTTTTCAGGTTATGATAAATCGCGTTATCCAATGTAAACGTACTATCCGTATAACCGGACATCTGCAGCGTCGCATCGGCGCTGGCATCGGTTTGCTTATAGATCACTTCAAATGCACCGTTTTTTACCGATGCCAAACTCCAGTGGCTGGCGGTGTCAACAAACATACGCGTTGCTGGCATCTCGTCTATCCTGAAGGTGATGATCGTATCATTCTTGCTTGCATTCTGTTTCTGCGGCAAAATCACGGTATCGGGAGTAACAACATTCACCTGCTCACCTTCTGACCAAGCCAATGTCTTCCTGTGAGTACTTGCATCGTCATAGAAGCGAAGATACGAAATCTTCTGCGATGCAACACCTACTGCCACTTTCTCTTCATGTTTGTAGCGACCCGTAATGGTATCTACAACAATCTTCTTTCCCTCGCGCCTGGTTACATACCAGGTTGTATCCATCGTCCAACGATCCTGCATCACATAGATCGGATCGTATGCTGCCCAATCGGAATTGATAATATTCTCCGATACCGAAGAGGCTATATCTGCCAGAGCGGTAGCATCCGTCAGCTTCACCGTATCGGATAATACAAATAATTTGTTAAGATAGAGCAGATTCAGCACTTCATCATCTGATACAAGGCGCGCCTTTCTGCCTAACATTGAATTCGTAAACTCATCCCACTCAAACGAATAAGACTTCGTCTCATAAACCTCAGGACGACCATCGCCAAACGAGAAAGTCGCCTTCTCTACCGTGTTGTCTGAATGATTGAAGTGGAATTGAATGACATCCATACTGTAGCCGTTCACATCAACATGGCTGCAATACTCAAGACCTTGGAAACTCTCATCCGTGATTTCCTTCAGCTGATTGTCAATGTCAATCTCATTCTTTTTACAGCCCACAAAGGCTGTCATGATGGCCAAAGCCATGATTAGAATTGTAGATTTGTTCTTCATAATATATAGTATTATTTTTTGTTTCGTTTCTCCTCCTATTCGCATAGTAGCCTGGTCAACTGCTCGCCTACCCCCTACTCCTTTTTCTCCTTGATCAGGAACACAGCCGCAGCACCGCACAACAGCAATATACCGGCTACCACCAGCATTCCTACCTGCTCGCCCGAGCAGCAGAACTTCAAGATCAGACCGCCTACCAGCGCCGCGCAAATCTGCGGCAGACAGATCGTGCAGTTGAACAAGCCCAGATAATAGCCCATGTTCTCACCCTTCAGCGAGTTCGTAAAGATCGTGAACGGCAACGCCAGCATCGCGGCCCAAGCAGCGCCGATCAACGCGTACGATACAAACAGCACGTACTGGTTCGTCACGAACATCGTCGAGATAAATCCCGCTGCACCTACCACCAGCGACACGGCATAAGCACCCTTGTTGCCGGCGAGCTTCTCCAGAGGCGACAGCACCATTGCCCACAGCAGCGAACCGATAGCTTGTACCATAAATACTATTCCTACCCAGTCGCCTGCGTTCTGGAACTCTGCAACAGCCGTTGACAATCCATCCCAACCGAAGCATTGTGAGGCAATAGCGCCGTTCGAATAGGTCCACATGAACAAGAACGCACTCCAGCAGAAGAACTGAACCAGACCGACTGTCCAAAACGTCGAAGGAGCATCGATCAGCAGACGAACAAAGCCCGGATCTTTTTCCTTCTTCTCTGCTTTCGGATCAATGCCGTGGAACTTCGCATATTCCTGAGGATCCATCTCCTTCACAGCAAAGAATGTATATAGTACGCACGCGATAAGGATCGCCGCACCGATATAGAACGACCACTTAACCGAATCAGGTATCACACCTTCCGGAGCCAGATTGCTTATACCTATCCATGAGAAGAAGTACGGGAACACACATCCTACTACCTGTCCGGCATTGCACAACGCCGACTGAATGGCATACGCCGTACCTTTCTGCTCCTCGTTCACCATGTCGCCTACCATCATCTTGAACGGCTGCATGGCGATGTTGATACTCGTATCCAGAAACATCAGACTGAACAATCCGAACCACATCGCGGCATTCAGTCCTAAGAATAATCCCTGCGAGAACGTAAAGTCTCCTGCATTCGGCAGCAATGCCATCACAGCCACAGCAATCAGAGCACCTACCAGCAGATAAGGTTTTCTCCTTCCTATACGCGTCCACGTCTTGTCGCTGTACTTGCCTATCAACGGCTGCACTATCATGCCCATCAACGGCGGCAATACCCAGAAGAACGACAACTGGTGAGGATCAGCGCCCAACGTGGCAAAGATACGGGAAATGTTGGCGGATTGCAGAGCGTAAGCTATCTGCACACCGAAAAATCCGAAGCTGAGGTTGAATAGTTGCCCAAATGAGCGATTTGTATTTTCCATTCTTATTAAATTTGTGGCCTTTCGTAACTTAAGAATACGTCTATCGCAAAAAACGGCACAAAGATACTAAAATATTTTTAAATTTGCAAGAATTTATTGCTTTTTTTTCAAAAAAAATGTATTTTTTCACCAATCTCCCCAAATTTTCACTCTGAACACCTGCATTTTTCAACACGTTTCTTTTCATCTCACTTTCGCACCCTATCCATCCTCCCTCACCCATCCCCCACTCCATTCCCGCTCCATTCCCGCTCCATTCCCGCTCCATTCCCGCTCCATCTCCGTTCCGTTTCCACTCCGTTTTCGATACCATATCGGACCCTTACCGCATGATAACCGCAACATAACCGTAGGATAACCGCAGGATAACTGGCTCATTTTACATTTTGTTTCGCAACACGTATATATACATAGTATATATACTATAAGCCTATGTTTTACATGGGGAACAGGGAGCGAGGCCGCCAGTACTAACAAAGACTGCCGAAGCAGTCTTTTTCTGAGCCACTGGCCGGACTCGAAAAATGCGCTTGGCGCATTAATCGTTCGAGCGCAGCGAGATAAGAACCGCCGGGAGCGAGGCCGCCAGTGCTAAAAAAGACTGCCCAAGCAGTCTTTTTCTGAGCCACTGGCCGGACTCGAACCGGCGACCCACGCATTACGAATGCGTTGCTCTACCAACTGAGCCACAGTGGCGGCTCTCTACGAAAGAAATACCAGTAACGGCTACTTCTGACGAAAAGCGGGTGCAAAAGTAGCATAAAAAAATGACATTTGCAAATATTTTTACAAAAAATGCGACAGTTTGGCATTTTTGGAATAATTTTTGTATCTTGACTATACAAAACAACATCAGTTAAAAGCCAATTGACGAAAGTAACAAACAGAATTTTGAGATTTAACACATCTATACTATTCGCCATAACCCTGTGCGCAACTCTTTGCGCAGGTTTTGGTGTGGCTTATGGCGGCGAGATTCGCTCGCTGCGCGTGCAATATATCAACGCCGAATCAGGCGAGCCTTATTCTATGCCCGAGCGACCGTTCTTGTTTTGCAGTCAGTTCCCCGTAGGCGCCGAAGGTGACACCAACGGACATCTGCTCGAGATCTCTTTCGACGAAATGAGTCAGGATTTCCGCCAGTACACCTACACGGTCCGCCACACCAACGCCGATGGCACGCCGGACAATCTCACCACAATCGATTATATCGATGGCTTTACCACGCAGGATATAACCGACTACTCGCCTTCGCTCAACACCCAACAGATCTACACCCACTACCGTTTTCTCTTCCCGAACGACGACATGCGTCTCAAACTCAGCGGGCGCTACGAGATCACCATCTACGAGGACGGAAACCCCGACAACTTGATCGCGCGCGTGCCTATATACCTTTCTGAATCACTCGTGCGCATCAATGGCGATATACTGTCCACCACCGATATCGAACTCAGCGGACGCTACCAGCAGTTGGAACTGGAGGTGACTACTGACGGACGAAGCACCAATCTCCGTGACGATTATTTTATTGTTGTTCGCCAGAACGGACGCACCGACAATCAGGTCGTTGCACCCCAACCGACATTCGTGGACGGCAAATTGTTACGCTGGCAACACGCACGGCCGCTTATCTTTGAGGGCGGCGACGAGTACCGCCACTTCGACGCCTACTCCACCTATTATGCCGGCACAGGTATCGACCGTGTTGTATATGAGATGGGCGATTACCACGCATTGCTCAATCCCGACGAACTGCGCGCCGGACTGCCATACTCCCACGAGTTTGATGTCAACGGCCAGTTCCGAGTACACGCCGAACGAGTACAAGACGTCGAGACCGAAGCCGAATATATGTGGGTGCACTGGTTCCTAAGGGCTGAACAGCCGTTCTTTGATGGAGCAGTCTATGTCGGAGGCGACCTGTTCGGCAACAACTTCACGCTGCGCAACCGCATGGATTATGATAACGAGCATAAGTGCTACCACCTCGCAGCACCTGTCAAACAGGGCGGATACGATTACCAGTATTGGTTTGTGCCCAAAGGTGCCCAATCAGCAACTCTCCTGCGAACCGAAGGCTCACACTGGGAAACGCGAAACGAATATACCGTTTTTGTCTATTACAAACCATTCGGCGCACGCTACCAGCGACTGGTCGGAGTAAAGCAATTGAGCAATTAGACTCGCATATATAATCATCATTTAGAACTCAACACCGGCAATCATAGTTATGCGTTGGCGCACAGAGATAGATATTCCCAAGAGCCCGTGGCAACTCACCACCGACAGCCGTATTCTGCTTGTCGGCTCATGTTTTACCGACAACATCGGGCAACTGATGCAGTCACACGGCTTGCACGCCACCTGCAATCCTACAGGAGTACTCTACAACCCGCTGTCTATCATTCAATCATTGAACGGCGATATGCGGGTCGAACTGGTGGAACACGATGGTTTGTTCCACTCCATGTCTCACCACAGTTCATTCTCAGGCACTGACAGCGAACAAGTCCTTCGCCGTTGCCTGCAATCGCAAGCCGAACTGCACCAGGCGTTGGCGGAAGCCGATATCGTGTTCGTCACTTTCGGCACTTCATACGTCTATTACCGCAACGGCCAGGTGGTAGCCAACTGCCACAAGTTACCCGAACGTGAGTTCACTCGCACACGACTGACGGTTGCCGAGATTGTTTCCGCATGGCGACCGCTCATTCGTTCTATGCACGACAAGCACTGGGTATTCACCGTCAGCCCTATCCGCCACCAGCGCGACGGCTTTCATGCCAACCAACTCAGCAAAGCCACGCTACTCATGGCTATCGACCAACTGCAACAGGACCTTCCCGATTCGGTATCCTATTTCCCTGCTTACGAGATTGTGCTGGACGAGTTGCGCGACTACCGTTTCTATGCCGACGATCTTGTTCATCCTTCCGCAGCAGCCGTTGAATATATCTGGCAACGGTTGTGCGACACGTTCGTCTCACCGCAAACGCTGGCACAACTGCAAAGCAACCATAAGCAGTGGCTACGCTCCCAACACCGCCAAATCTCAAATGACAAATAACAACTCACAAATCACAAAATAAACAACTCACAAATGACAGATTATATGAAATCCAGCAAACTCCTGTTCCTACTGCTGATTGTTGCTCTGGCTGGCTGCCAACGCAAGCAGCCAATCGTTATTTTGTACGAGAACGATGCACACTGTGCCGTTGAGGGATACGCACGCCTTGCCGGTCAGCGTGACGCAGAACGCCAGCATACACCGTATGTGGCTATTGTCAGCAGCGGCGATTTTGCGCAAGGCAACACCGTGGGAAGTCTGACGAAAGGCGAAGCCATCGTACGAATCATGAACGCCGTTGGCTACGACTATCTGACCATCGGCAACCATGAGTTCGATTACACCGTACCGCAAATGCAGCACCTCTCCGAAATGCTCACGGCTAAAACATTGTGCTGCAACTTCTCGCGCTACGAACAGGACAATGATGATAACGACGACCGCGACAGCGATGACTTGTACCCCGCCTATGAGGTAAAAGACTTCGGAGGCACGAAAGTCGGTTTCATTGGCGTTGCCACGCCATCTACCTTCCGTTCGTCCACTCCGACCTATTTCATCGACGACAACGGCAATCTGCTCTATAACTTCCACCAGACCGATACATACGAGTGCGTTCAGGAGGCTGTTAACGATGCGCGCGAAGAAGGCGCAGAGATCATAATCGTACTCTCGCACCTCGGCGATGATCCGGAGGTAGCCTACTCGCGCGCACTGATTGCCGCCACGCACGGCATTGATGTCGTTCTGGACGGTCACGCCCACCACGTACTCAATGAGCGACTGGTCAACGACCGCGGCGACAGCGTAACGCTCACCTCCACCGGCACGAAGTTCGCATACATCGGTCGCCTGACTATCGACACCGACAACCGCGTCACCACCGAACTGTTGCCCATATCCGACTGCCACAGAGTTAATCAGGCCGTGCAGGACACCGTTCTGGCTATTCAACAGGAACTGGAGGCACGCGTCAATGCGCCTGTCGGCACTACTGCCTTCGCCCTCGCCGACCGCGACAATCAGGATAACCGGCTCGTGCGCAAGCAAGAGACGAACCTCGGAGATTTTATGGCAGACGTGGCACGTTACACTACTGGCGCCAACATCGGTGTGTGCAACGGAGGCGGATTACGCGCAGGATTGTACAACGAGACTATCACTTTTGGCAATATTGTCAGTATATGGCCGTTCAACAACACCATGCGCGTTGTAGAGTGCACCGGGCAGCAACTGCTTGACGCGTTTGAAGTATCTGCCGCCAACCTGCCGCGCGAGAATGGCGACTTCATGCACGTGAGCGGTTTGCGCTATACTATCAACCCGCACGTTCCGACTTCTGTTATCTGGGACGACAACCGTATGTTCAACGGCGTTGGCAAAACCCGCCGCATTGCCAAGATGGAAGTATTTATGCTTGCCGACGGCGAGTCCGACAAACTGCCTTACGAGCAACGCGGCACATGGCAACAGGTTAACCCCAATGCCGTTTATACCATCGGCGGACAAAGTTATATCATTGCCTGCTCAGGCGCCTCGGGGATGTTCGCCAAGATGCGCCTGCTGCCTGTTGAAGGCGAGCCGGTTAATGACGTGGACGCTGTCTGCGCATACATTCAGGCCATGGGCGGCACAATCAACGAGGCCTATCGCCGCCCGCAAGGACGCATAACAATTAAATGACAGGAACGGGTGAAAGCAAACAAGATTAGACTTCTGTTCATCTGCCACGGCAATATCTGCCGCTCGCCAATGGCGGAATACATATTCAAGCACCTCTGCCGCGAAAGAGGAGTGGCTGAGATGTTCGAAGTGGCATCCGCAGCCGTCTCCACCGAAGAGACAGGCAACGATATCTATCCTCCCGCCAAACGCAAACTGCGCGAGAAAGGTATTCCGTTCGAGCACCACGCCGCACACCAAATAACACGTGCCGAATACGATTATTACGACTACATCCTTTGTGCCGACCAAGCCAACATCCGTCGCCTGCAGTGGATCGTTGGTGACACAGGACAGGATCCCCGCAAATATCAGGTAGTGGAGTGTCAAGACAAAGTATCACTCATGATGCAGTGGATAGACGGTCAACTGATAAATGGCGAAATTGTAAACGCCCGAATGGTAAATATCTCTGATCCGTGGTACACCGGCGATTTCGAACAGGCATATCAGGATATATACGCATCATGCAAGGCTATATTGGAGCTTCTCATCAGAAGCGATAACTAACATATAATTACTTATAGCATGAAAAAATCAAATTAGGCTAAAAATATCAATATTCATTTGCAAAATTCATTTTTTTTTTGTAACTTTGCAAACTTTTGTACGCTGTAAATGCAGACAGCACTTATTTTGAACCGACAATTTAACATACTAAAACAATAATATCATGGAAATTAAAGAAATGAAACAAGCCTTTGCAAAGGCGTATGGCAAAGAGGCAACCGCGGTGTATTTCTCACCGGGACGTGTTAACCTGATCGGCGAACATACAGATTACAACGGCGGAAGCGTGTTCCCTTGCGCACTGTCGTTCGGAACCTATCTGCTGCTTGCGCCTAACGGCACACAAACAATGCGTTTCAAATCGCTGAATATGCCCGAGGTGGTAGAAGTACCCGTGGATAAGATCACCGAGCCGCTGCCCGGCAAATCGTGGGTGAACTACCCGATGGGCTGCTTTGCCTGGTATGTTCGTCAAGGTCACAAGTTCGACCAGGGACTGGATGTGCTCATTTGGGGCAATGTACCTGCAGGTGCAGGCTTGAGCAGTAGTGCAGCTCTGGAGGTTGTCGCAGCCTTTGCTGCCAACGATTTTCTGGGACTCAACTACAACCACACCGACTTTGCCAAGATAGGACAACTGGCAGAACACGAGTTCGCCGGTGTCAACTGTGGTATTATGGATCAGTTTGCATCCTCATGGGGCAAGAAGGACCATGCTATCCACTTGAACTGCGACACATTGGAGTTCGAGCACGTGCCCGTTAAACTCAATGGTATCAAAGTTGTGATTGCCAACACGCACTCACCTCACCACCTCGATTCAGGCGCATACAACGACCGGGTAGCACAGTGCCAACTTGCATTGGAACAACTGCGTAAGGTGAAGCCTGAGTTAAAGAACCTGGCTGAACTGACCGAAGCAGAGTTTGAGAAGGTTGAGAACGCCATAACCGACCCCGTAGCCCACAAGCGTGCGCGCCACGTGGTAGGCGAAGTACAACGTACGTCCGATGCTGTCAAGGCGCTGAAAGCTGGCGACATTGAGAAGTTTGGCAAACTGATGAACGCCAGCCATGTCAGCCTGCGGGACGATTACGAGGTGACAGGTCTGCAACTTGACACCATGGCCGAGGAGGCATGGAAGGTGCCCGGCGTACTCGGCAGCCGTATGACCGGGGGAGGATTCGGTGGATGCACCGTTTCGCTGGTTAAAGATGAAGCGATCGAACTCTTCAAAAAGCAAGTAGGAGAGAACTACGAGCGCATTACAGGTATCAAGCCGGAGTTCTATGTAGCAGAGATTTCAGATGGAGCAAGAAGATTGGAGTAATATGGTTAACGAGCAATCATTCAACACAATTATCCCCGTTGTACAAGGCGGCAAGAAACGCCAGTTGCGCGTGGGATTATACACACTCAGAAGTTCGTCGGGGTTGGTGGCGCAAGTCACCAACTACGGCGCCAAACTCGTTTCACTGATTGTACCTAACAACCAAGGCGTGAAAGCCGATGTAGTACTTGGTTTCAATACCTTGGACGAGTGGCGAACCAAGGAAACGTACTTCAACGCCGTGATCGGTCGTGTAGCCAATCGAATTAAAAACGGCAAGTTTACTCTGGACGGCAAGGAATATCAGTTGCCCGTGAACAACGGCACAAACAGCCTGCATGGCGGCGTGTCGGGCTTCAATGAGAAGGTTTGGGAAGTGGTAGGACAAACAGCCTACTCTGTGACCTTGCATTACCGTGCTATGGACGGCGAGGAAGGTTATCCGGGTAATATGGATGTGACGGTCACCTACGCAGTAACACGTGACAATGCGTTGCGCATAACCTACGAAGCCACAACCGACGCACCGACCTTGTGCGGGTTCACCAATCATGCGTACTTCAACCTTGCCGGCGAAGGCAGCGGTCGAGTAGATAACCACACTCTACAAGTATTGGCGGACGAATATACACCATTTGATAACACCGCTTGCCCTACAGGCGAGGTGCTCCCTGTAGCAGGCACGCCGATGGATTTTCGCGAACCGATACGTGTTGGAGACCGCATTGGCGACCCGTTCTTTGCACCCGGCAGAGGTATCGACAATAACTTCATCACACGCCCTGCTACGGAAGAAGAGCGTGCGCAGAACAAGAAAGACCCTGCCCTCAGAAAGGTTGCATCAGTCAGTGCAGACGGACGCACAATGGAAGTGCACACCACGGCTCCCGCACTGCAGGTATATACCGGTAACTATGTTGAGCAGAACATCGGCAAGAGCGGCAAGTTGTACGACGTTCAACACGCAATCTGCCTCGAGGCTCAGAATTGCCCCGATGCCATCAACCATGCAGATTTCCCGTCGCCTATCTTGCGCCCGGGACAGTTGTACCGGCAAGTAACGGAATACAAGTTTGTGTGAACGAAATAATCTTTCATATTTGAAAATTTGAATAGTTGAAGATTTGAAAATTTTGTAATTAGATGAGAACCCTAACTAAAGCAGAGATTGAGCAATTACAAGCGCAGCATTGTATTGCTACCGATTGGTCGCTGATTGAGGTTGCCGAGCCTTTTCACCCTGAATATGTTCAGGACGTATATTTCTCCGGCAAGATTCGCATCGGGCGTTTGGAGGCCGGCTATACCTTACCCGGTGGACTGTCCATACACAGCGGTATATACCGTTCAACAGTACACAACTGCGAGTTTGGCGACAACGTGCACATCTACAACGTGCACAACTACATGGCTAACTACCGCGTAGGTAACAACACGTGCATCGAGAATGTCAACTCCATTGTGGTTGACGGCAGCAGCACGTTCGGCAACGGAGTACGTGTGCCTGTTATGAACGAGGGAGGAGGACGTGAGATCCCGATCTTCGACGGTCTGTCGGCGCACTTGGCTTACTTCCTTACCTTGTACCGCCACCGCCCGCAGATGATTGAACGACTCACTGCAATGATAGACGCTTATGCCGAGAGCCAACGCTCGGAGATGGGGTATATAGGTGATAACGTACGAATCATCAACTGCGGTAGCATCAAGAACGTCCGCATTGGCGATTATGCACAGATCACCGGTGCATCCGTACTCAAGAACGGCTCTGTCAACTCCAACGCCGAAGCACCGGTTAAGATTGGTTCCGGCGTGAAGTGTAATGACTTTATTATCAGTTCCGGCGTATCTATCACGGATAGCACGTTGGTTAGCAAGTGCTTTATAGGTCAAGGTTGCGAAATGGGTAAGCACTACTCTGCTTTGGAATCACTGTTCTTTAGCAACTGCCAAGGTTTCCACGGTGAGGCAACAGCCATTTTCGCAGGTCCCTATACGGTGACACACCATAAGTCAACGTTACTGATTGCAGGTATGTTCTCGTTCTTGAACGCAGGTTCCGGCAGTAACCAGTCGAACCACATGTACAAACTCGGACCTATCCATCAGGGCGTGGCAGAACGCGGAGCCAAGACGACATCCGACTCCTATCTGCTCTGGCCCGCCAAGGTAGGTGCATTTACGCTCGTCATGGGACGCCACACCAAGCACTCTGACACCTCTGCTCTGCCGTTCTCGTATCTTATAGAGAATACCACGGAGAGTTATATCGTGCCGGCGGTCAACCTGCGCTCGGTAGGTACAATCCGCGATGCACAGAAGTGGCCGAAACGTGACAACCGCAAAGATCCGCACAAACTCGACCTGATCAACTATAACCTGCTTTCGCCCTACACCATTCAAAAGATGTACAAGGGGCAAGAGGTTCTGCGCGACATAATGCACCTGTCAGGCGAAGGCACAGAGGTCTATTCGTACCAGAACTGCAAGATACGCAACAGTTCGCTACGCAAAGGTATAGAATTGTACGGCATTGGTATCAAGAAGTTCTTGGGCAACTCGCTTATCTCCCGCCTTGGTAAAACCGAGTGGCATACCATCGAAGAGTTACGCAAAGCACTACATCCGGATTCCTCCATCGGCTTGGGCGAATGGGTGGACTGCTCGGGACTATTGGCTCCCAAGTCAGAGATCACGCAGTTGCTCGACGACATCGAATCAGGCGCACTCACCTCACTGACGGAAGCACAACAACGGCTCACTGGCATACATGCCAATTATTACTCCTACGAATGGACTTGGGCACTGGACAAACTTGAACAAGTATGGGGCAAAAAGGTTGACGAGATTGAGATTGCCGACATTATACGTACTATCGAGGAGTGGAAAGAGGCTGTTGTAGGTCTTGATCAGATGGTATATAACGATGCCAAGAAAGAATTCAGCCTGAACGCCCGCACGGGATTCGGTGTGGACGGCAACGATGAGCAGAACAGCCTGGACTTCGAAAACGTACGCGGCAAGTTCGAGAGCAACTCGTTTGTATTGGCTGTGCTGGAACACATCCGCAAGAAATCCGAACTTGGCAATAAGATGCTTGAACAATTAAAGAGCGTGCATTAAAGCACGCTCTTATTGTATCACCGGTTGTTCACCGACCTGTCACTCGAAATGCATTACCCGCGCGGGCGATATACGCGTTGCGAGAGTTGTAGGGGCAAGCAGCGTAAGCAGACTTACGCCCAAGATAAGTAGATTCAATGCTATCAGCGCCCACCACGGGAAAGTTATAGGCACATAACTGACATAATACGTAGTTGCGTCTAACGGTATAAGATGCAAGAAATACTGCACAGAGGCTAACGTCAAGCCTATCAGATTGCCCCAGAACATTCCTTTACCGATCAGGATAGTTGCCTCATGAATAAAAATACGACGGATAAAACGATTGTTTGCACCAAGTGCCTTCAAGATACCAATCATGGGTATCGCATCAAGAATCAGTATAATCAATCCGCTCACTATATTAAAGCCCGAAACGGCCAACATCAGTAAAACGATCACCCACACATTCATATCCAACAGGTCCAACCAGTAGAATACAGCCGGGTGCATTTGTATCACGCTCTGCGGGTAATAAGCACTACCCTCTTCATCCAATCGGTTGGCTACACTGAAATACACGTGATCAAATACCTCGTCCAGATATCTGAGGTTATCCAGACGCATCTCGATACCCGAAACCTGCTGCTCGCTCCAACCGTTAAGTTGTACTACTGTCGATTGCGGACAAAGGACAAACAACCGGTCGTAATCGGAAAACGACGAATTGTAAATACCTGTTATAGTGAACTTGCGCACCCTAAGCGCATTACCCACAAAATAGCACAGAACCGATTCGCCTGTTGACAATCCCATCTGACGGGCATTTTGCTGTGACAGGAGCACTTCGCCCGGTGCTGCAGGCAGTACGCCATCCACCAGATTATCCGCAAAGAACCGCCAACCATCACCGGCAGGCAAGCCTTTGAGCACTATACCCTGAAAATCGGTACTGGTCTTGAGTAGTCCCGGTTTGGTAACAAAGGTATTGACCGAAGCCACGTGCGGCATGTGGGCAAGCAACTGTATCAGGCTATCCGGAGCAAATATCGGCTGGTACTCATACGTATTGTTGTTGTCAAAACTCGTGATCTGAACATGCGCGCCGAAACCTGCAACTTTTTCCGTTACCGTTCGCTTGAACCCTATTACCACGCATACGGTGATCAGCATCACAGCAACACCAATAGCAATACCTGCCAAAGCAACACGCACGGCAGGTCTTGCCGTGTGATTGGCAGCGGAAGAGTAATACAATCGCTGCGCTATTTGCCATTCTGGATTTATTGGCACGATTTTTGCTTGTTATTGAGTGTTATGAGTCGCTATTTTCACATTGTCGTTTTTGCACTTCTGGCCTTTGCCGGAGTTACTGCTTTTGCCCGGGAGCAGTCCTGTGTTCCGCGCCGCACTGCTGAGGAGCGGGCTATGAAGCAAACGGAGATGCTGGCTCGCGATCTGAATATCAGCGACTCAACAGTACGCGACACCCTCTATCGCATTCATCTGCGTTACGCCAAATCGCGTGTCAAGCCTACCAGTCGCACGGAAGCAGTAGAGCGGATGAACAGTTTGCTAAGTGAACTCAAGGGTGTGCTTACTCCCAAACAGTTCGAACGCCTGCAGTCTATTCCCCGCCAGCACGGAGCGCGTGCTCATCGCGCGGAAAAAGACAGCCTCGACCTGCCAGCCACGACAGCCCAGCCATAACCGAACCTACCAACAGTCCCGCCAATATATCCAGCGGGTAATGTACTCCCAAATACATTCTACTATAGCAGTTCAACAGCACCCACGCCATCAGGGGCAGGGTTATATACAGGTGTGCCCGGGCAGGCTTGCCATGTGTGAAGATCAACGAACTGAGCAACGCACACGCCATCGTGTTGGCTGCATGATTACTGCAAAAGCCATACGCTCCGCCCAGATAGCCGTTCACGGTGTGTACCAGTGCTCCTATTTCTGCATCGTGTGTAGGACGCGGACGAGCAACAACGGGTTTGATCAACTGGGCGCATATCAAGTCTGCACCGCCTACAGCCAAAGCAAACAATAGCAGCGCAATTACAATCAGGGGCAGACGGTATTGTTTTGTTGTGCCTGAATGGGGAAAACCTATCCGCTGCCCCTTAAACTTTACACACAAACAAACAATCAGCAGTGCATACAAGGGCAGCCAAGTTACCGCCTGACTAACCTGCCAGAGCAAGGTATCTGCCCACGGCGCATGAGCACCGTTGATCGCCAACAGCCACTGTTTGTCGATTGCTATGATTTGTTCAAACATAATTAACCATCATGGTTGCAACAATTGCCGCTGTTTCGGTACGCAACCTTGCGTCACCCAGACTGACCGGCACAAAGCCGTGATCTATTGCCAATCGCACTTCTTGATCCGAGAAACCGCCTTCCGGACCAATCAGCACGATTGCAGATTGCTGATTGCCGGTTGTCGATTGCTGCGCTGCACGCAGTTCGTCGCGCAGGTCACGCTTGTCCAGCCATGGCGATGAATGCGCTATATAACGGCGCTGCTCGGTAGCATTTACGATACAATCTTCTATTGGAGTCAGTTCGTTGAGCCGGGGCAGATAAGCCGAGAGACTCTGTTTGGCGGCAGACAGGATAATCTTCTGCAAGCGGTCGTTACGGATCACCTTACGCTCGGAGTACCGGCAGAGCATAGGAGTGATTGTATCTATACCGATCTCCGTACACTTCTCAACGGCCCACTCGATACGTTCGATATTCTTAGTTGGTGCCACGGCTATATGTACATCTGCCCGGTGATGTTTGGTCTGTTGCTCTATTTTGCGTATTTCCGCCTCACAATGTTTTGGATGCGGATTCGTAATAACAGCCTCGTACAACTTTCCGCAACCGTCGGCTATATAAATCGTGTCCCCCGACGTATATCGCAACACGCGCACGGCGTGAGTGCTCTCCTCCGCGTCCAGCACAATGATTTGTCCAACTTGTGCTGCGGAAGGTATATCGGTTGCATAAAACAGGTACATGGTCGAAAGTCAAAAGTCGAAAGTCAAAAGTCAAAAGTCGAAAGCAGAAAGCATGATTAGAGATTGGCTTCCTTGAGCCGTTCGGCGTTTTCCGCAACCGTCAATGCGTCAATCACGCCCTGGATATCACCGTCCATAAAGGCTGCCAGATTATACACTGTGTACCCTATACGGTGGTCGGTTATGCGCCCTTGCGGATAGTTGTACGTACGAATCTTTGCACTGCGGTCACCGGTAGAAACCATTGTCTTGCGTCGCGATGCGATATCATCGATATACTTCTGGTGCTCTTTGTCGTATATCTGCGTACGCAGGCGGGATAGTGCACGTTCCTTGTTCTTGGGCTGGTCGCGCGTTTCGGTACACTCAATCAGAATCTCCTGCACCTCGCCGGTGTTGGGATTCTTCCACATATAGCGCAAGCGCACGCCGGATTCCACTTTGTTGACGTTCTGTCCGCCTGCTCCGCCTGAACGGAAGGTCTCCCATTTGATCTCGCCTTCGTTGATATGCACCTCAAATTCATCCGCCTCCGGCAGCACGGCAACCGTGGCAGCGGAAGTGTGGAGACGCCCCTGCGTCTCCGTGGCAGGCACACGCTGTACGCGGTGTACGCCCGATTCATACTTGAGAGTGCCGTACACGTTCTGTCCGGTCACATTGAAGATAATCTCCTTGTAGCCGCCTACTGCACCTTCCGAAAAAGAGGAAACAGTATATTTGAATCCTTTGATCTCGAAATACTTCGTGTACATGCGGAACAAGTCACCTGCGAACAAGGCCGCTTCATCGCCGCCTGTACCGCTGCGGATCTCCATCACCACGTTCTTGCCATCTTCGGGATCCTGAGGCAGCAGTTGGAGTTTGACGTCTTCCTCGAGTGCGGGCAGTTGTGCTTCGAGTGAGTCAATCTCCTCGCGTGCCAGTTCTTTCATTTCCGGATCAGATTCATGGAAGAACACCTCCTTGGCAGACGCCAGTTGGAGTACAGCCTGCTTATACTTGCCGGCAGATGAAAGCACACGTTCCAGATCATGATAGTCGCGATTCAATCGCACATAGCGTGCCTGATCGGCTATCACTGCCGGATCAGTTAGCAGGAGGTTAATCTCGTGGAACTTGCCCTCCAAGCCTTCTATTTTCTCTAAGATGTTCATTTATAGTCGATAGTCGATAGTCGATAGTCGAAAGACAATAGTCGATAGTCAAAAGTCGATAGTCGTATGGTTTATCATTCGTCCTCGGTATAATAGTTATACGGATTGCGACGGCGGCGGTGAATCATATCACTCAAGAACAGCCAAGCCCGCTGCTTGAACGGCATACGGTTCTTAGCTTTGCCCTTCGATGAGTGTTCGGCTCCATACCCGTAACCATAGCCGTACGAGCCGTAGCCGTAACTGCGCTTACCGTAACCGTAGCCATAGCCGTAGCCGTAACCTGAGTGGAAGCCTTCGGTAGGTATATCCGACAGTACCAGATGAATCTTACCGGAGTAATCTTCCTCCAAGGCCTCCAAGGTTTGCGAGCAGAACGATTTGGACGTCTGCAGGCAGCGGATAACGAAGATGGTGATATCTGTATCAGCCACGAGCGACAAAGCGTCGGGTACCTGACCGATAGGCGAAGTATCAATTACGATGAAATCGTACTGCTGGCGCATCTTGTCGATGAACTGATGCAGTTTGTCGCTGTGAATCAACTCACCGGGGTTAGGCGGAACAGAACCGGCGCGGATAAAGTCGAAGTCAAAATTCTCGTCGTGCAGAATCAGTTCGTCTTCATCACACTCGTCAATCAGGTAGTTGGTTATGCCAACACCATTGTCGATAGCCAGTTTGGTGTGGATGTTCGGCTTACGTATGTCAAGGTCTATCAGCAGTGTTTTCTTACCGGTCATGCCATACAATGCCGCGAGGTTGGTTGACATGAATGTCTTACCGTCACCGGACTCGGCAGAAGTGACACAAATAACCAGTTTCTCTTTGCGCCCGACAATGAACTCTATGCGCGTTCGCATTGCACGAAGCATCTCGGCGTAACCTGATCGTGGCGATATCTTGACGAGTGTCGGGTTCTGCGAACGAGCGTGACGCAGTGTGCCTATCAGGCGGAACTTCGACAGCTTCTCCACCTCCTTGGGGGAACGCACCTTGTCGTTGAGCAGTTCGGAGAGGATGATCAGCAGCAACGGGATAACAAAACCTATAGCCAGATAAGTGGTCATTGTTTTTTGCTTGACTTTCTCGTTCACCAGTTTGGTGGTGGTTCGTGCGCGGTCAAGGATCTCGTTATCCGGCGTATTCGAGGCTTTCTGTATCTCACTTTCTGCACGCTTCTGCAGGAAGAACGTGTAGTAGTTGTCGTCTATTCGGTAGTTACGCTCGATGGCTACCATCTGCAGTTCTTTCTCCGGCAGGTGCTGGATGTTTCGCTCCACTTCGGCATAGCGTTCTTTGAGGTCTTTCTTTTCAATCTCCAGTGACTTACGCATCGATTTGATTACCTCGGCTATGGTCAGTTTGACGTTTTCTATATCCTTGGTGTATCTGGCGTAGTACACATTTTTCTCGGTCAGTTCGCCCCGTTTGATTTGCAGGTCGTTGAGTTGTGCCACCAGCGCCATGAGTGTCTGTTCGTTCAGTCCGAGTGAGGCAGGTGCAATCACCGTGCCCTGCTCGATGGACTCGTGCAGGTAACTGTCCAGATAGTCGAGATACGTCTCTTTCAGACGCAGTTGCAGCACCTGCTGGTCGTAGCCCGAGATCATTGACATGAGCTGCGAAGCATACGAACCGACATCCACGAAGCGGTTCTCCTGGCGGAACGCAGTCATCTCACCTTCGGAGTGCTCCAACGATTGCTGAAGTACCACCAGCTGCTCGTTAATAAAGCGGATAGAGTTTTCAGCCTGCTCATTCTTGCGCTCCAGGTTCTGGATAAGGAATATATCCGACAGTTTATCGATGAACTCGCAGTCTCGCTCGGGCACCTCACTTGTCAGACCTATACACAACACGGTTGAACTCTGCTGCAAGAAGTTGAGTTGTAGGCGGTTCTGGAACTCCGTAACCAGCGATTCGCGTGAGCGGAAACGGAAGAACATCCTTCCTTTGCTTGCCATACAGGCGGTAGGCATAATGTATCCGCTGAAGTAGGGTGTCTCCAGCAGTTCGCCATATCGTGTACTGACGCGGAAGGGGTTTGCGCTTTCATCCTCGTTGATGGATACCACTAACGTTCCATCCTCCTGTATATCCAGGCGGAACAAGTAATTGTACGCGCGTTCGTTGACTTCTGTAGTCACGATCTCAAATGGTGTGTTATGGTAGATATTACGGGTCTTGAAGCGTCCCATGGTTATATACTCCACGTTCATGAACGGCAGTGAATCCACCGTACGTCCGATCAGGTCGTACGAACGGAGCATAAGCACCTGGTTGTTCACATTGTTCACCCCTTCGTCGATAGAAAATCCTCGCATCAGGCTCGTTGCGCCATAACCGCCGGCCTGCTTGATGATTACCGTGCCGTAACTATAGTACGACGGTATCCATCGGCGGTTCTTAAGCATAGCCAGACTGCCGGCTATAGCCAGACCCAGCGCAAACAGATACCAGTAATGCAAGAACCGCACCACCCACTCCATGACGTTGATGTTCGAGCCTCCGTCACCATCGCCACTGTCCTGTGCATCCACCGGTGCAGCATAGGGGTTGCCGTAGGGGCTACCGTAAGGATTGCCGTACGGGTTGCCATAAGGATTGGCGTATGGATTCGTATAAGGGTTATTCTCTGCCATAATTATGATTTCAAATTTAGGATTTCAAATATCTTTCAGCGCAGCGGTCTTTTATCTTTCAGCGCAGCGGTCTTTTATCTTTCTAAAAGTTCACATTCGGTATATAGTTCAGCACGGAAACGAGCAGCGACAGCGAAGAGGTTATCAGTCCTACGAATCCGCTGTATGACGGTAACTTGTAGAACGCGCCGGGTTCGCGGCTGACATAAATAAGGTCGTTGGGGTAGATATAATAGTACTTGGAGTCGATGATCGACTTCGACCGTATATCGAACTCCAGCACCTCAGGCGGCTCATTGCCGTTAGGTCGCACGATACGCACATGCTTACGGTCGCCCTTGTTATTAACGTCACCGGTCATTGCCAGAGCCTGGAAGATCGTCATGCGCTCCTTGTAGATCTTGTACTGCCCCGAACCGAGGTCACCGAGCACGGTGAAATACTTGTTGTACAATGCCAGTTTGACATCAGCATCGGGGATTATCTGCCTGAAGTACGCCTGCAGTGTGTCCTGTGCCTCGCGTTCGGTGAGCCCGAGCAGACGAATAGGCTGCAGGAACGGTATATCCACTGTGCCATCGGACTGGATGCGGTAGGATACAGCGTACTGATAGTTGGCCTGCTGGTCGGCAGCCATGGCTTTCGACAGGGTCTGATCCATAGTTATGAGGCGGTACACTATCTCGTCGTTCACATGCAGGCGGTACGGTTCGTACGGAACAGAATCATATGTAGGTATACCGTCGCGCTCCTGCAGCAGACCTATCTGGCGGTTGGAGTAGCAGCCGCTGAGCATACACGCTGCTGCGATCAGGAGACTGAATATATAGGTAGTTTTTCTCATCTTACTTTCCTCCTGATGTTTGAGCACGCTCGGCAGCGTTGATGGAGCGCTGCACCAGTGCGTAGATGAAACCTCCGAACGAGATGGTAGTTGCCACGACGGAGATGGTAGTGGTCACATGGTTGATACCGAACGTATGTCCGGGCATATACTGGATATAGATCACATCGTTGGGCTCGATGTAATAGAACTCGGAGTTGATTATATCCTTGCTTCGCACATCGAAGGTACGTATGGTAGTCTCGCCCTCTATCTCGCGGATGATACGTATCTGGGAGTGGTCGCCATAATCGGCTATATCGCCTGCGAGTGCGAGTGCCTCGTAGATGGTCAGTTTCTCTTTCATCAGCGGCACGCGTGCGCTCTGCACGGCACCTATCACGGAAAAGAACCGGTTGATCACCTGTACGTCAACAGACATCATCTGGAAGTCACCCAGCCCGTTCACCAGTCCTGCCAGTCGCTCCTCGAGCAGGAGCTTGACTTCACGTGTCGTTTTGCCACGCACATTGAGTTCGCCTACCATCGGGTAGTTGATATTGCCGTTATCGTCCACCAGGTAGGAGTACAGTTCGTTTGTTCCGTACATGTCTCCGCCGCCGTTACGCATCTGATAGCGCATGTTGGTGTTGCTTATTCCCTGATTGAACAACTTGGTCATATTCTCGTCAACCGAATAGACCTGTATATACAGCCTGTCGTCGGTGCGGATACGATAGTCCTCAAACGACAAAGTGTCCACATACGACGGGATAGCCTTGCCGTCAGGCTCTTGCAGCAAGTTGACTTTTTTTGACGTCAAGCATGAGCTCAACGCCAACGCCAGCAGGCACAAAAATATGTAAATCTTATGGTTCATTTATCTTTCCTCTTTCGACTTTCGCCTATTGTCTTTCGACTTTCGACTATCGCCTTTCGACTTTCGCCTATTGTCTTTCGACTTTCGACTATCGACTTTCGACTATTGACTATCGCCTTTCGACTTTCGACTATCGACTTTCGACTATCGACTTTCGACTATCGACTATCGCCTTTCGACTATCGACATCACCTCTTCTCGTCCCAGCCGAAGGGATGCTGTGCGAGTGGCAGTTGAGCCAACGGATGGTAGTCGCCCACCAGTCCTATCGGTTCGGACTTGCGGATCTGCGCCACGGTCTCGATGCAGTTACGCGCCTCGCCGATGCGGAAACCGTTGCCGGCAAGGATCTGCCGGTAACTCTCGGTGTGCAGCTCGGTGAAACCTTGCGAGAACTCAAACTCCTCGCCATCGATGTTCAGTGTTCGGTAGGTACGTTTCTCGCCCTGCACGGCATTAGCGGGCAGACAGGCGGCATTGATACTGAGGAAATACCTCACGCGTGCTTTCTCGAGCTCGAGGAAACCGGCCACGCGGTCGAACGACATGACGTGCACAATATTCTTTTGCACCGGTCCGAACACCCACTGTAGCATGTCGTAGAAGTGCACACCGATGTTCGTGGCTATACCTCCGGACTTGTGTACATCGCCTTTCCACGAAGAGTAGTACCACTTGCCACGGCTGGTGATGTAGGTCAGGTCCACGTCGTAGATCTTGTCTTTCGGTCCGTTATCCACCTTCTGCTTGAGCGCACGTATCTTGTCGTGCAGTCGCAGTTGGAGGATCGTATAGGCTTGGTGCCCTGTTTCCTGCTCCAGCTCCATCAGGTTGTCGATGTTATACGGATTAAGCACGAGCGGTTTCTCGCAAATGACATTGCACCCCAGGCGCAAACCGTAGCGTATAAACGCGTCGTGGGTATAGTTCGGCGTGCAGATGCTGACCCAATGCAAGGGGTTAGCGGTGCGCATCTGCTTGGAGCAGAATCGGTCGAACTGTTCGTTTTCGGTAAAGAACGAGCAGTCGGGAAACGATGAATCGAGCCTCCCGACCGAGTCGAACTTGTCGTATGCCACCATCAGGTTGTTACCTGTATCGGCGATAGCTTTGATGTGCCGTGGAGCGATATATCCGGCGGCACCTATAAGGGCGAAATTTTGCATAATTATACTGCTACAAACAAAAGAGCCGACAAAGTTACAAAAAAAATCCCATATTTGCAAGTGTTATAGATTTTTTTTGCAAAAATTCGTATTTTTTTCAGTCAGTATGGGAGTGTTTGACGATATAATGCTTATAGTACGATATGCCGAGTGTCGTCAGCGGCAGCGCGATGATCATTCCTATCACCCCGAACAGCGCGCCCCATATACTGAGCGAAAGCAGGATGGCAGCCGGACCCATGCCGGTCACCTTGCCCATGATCTTCGGAGTGAGCACCATGTCCTGAAGGGTCTGAACAACCACAAACACCAGTGCCATACACAGCAGCGTTACCCATACAGGACGACCCGTCTGCGCCGACTGAACAAGACACAGCAGGATACACGGAGGGATACCCAGAGCCTGCATGTACGGAACAAGATTGAGCAGACCGATTATCAGTCCCATTGCTATACCCATCGGCATGCCTATGATACAAAAGCCGATCGCGAACAGTATCCCCACAATCAGTGCCACCAGACCCTGACCGCGAAAATATGCATTCATGTTGTGATCCACGTCATGAACCAGCACACGGACTTTGTCTCGGTACTGAGCGGGTACATAACTGCTCCAGTTGGCGCGTATCTTCGGAAAATCGATCATCAGGAAGATCAGATACATCAGCCCGATAAGGATCACCACCAACTCTGCCAGCCAACTCAGACCGCCGGTTATCCAGCCGCCAATCTTAGGAGCAAGGTCCTTAAGCGCATCACGTACCTCGGGATACGACAACACCGACTCTAAATTCAGACCGTCAAGCATCTCATGAATCTTCTGCTGCTGAGCCTCTGTGAAGTACTTGTCGGCATCAAAATTCGCAAAATACTGCTCCACACTTACTGCTGCCGACTGCACCTCACGACCGATGGCAGGAATAAGCAGATATACCGATAACGTGAGTATGCCCACAAACAGCAGCAACACGATCGTCACCGACAAACCGCGGAACTTAACCCTGCACTTGTTCTGCACAAAATCTACCAGCGGATCAAGCAGATAAGCAAGCAGAAAACTTAAAAAGAACGGCAACAACACGCCGTACAAACGGGATAACATAGTGTATACTTTTTTGATTCTGTTTTGCAATGATGATAGAACGTGCAAAGATACGAAAAAAAATGCACATTTGCAAATCTCCCCGAAGAAAAATTGCACGATAGTGCATTTTTTTAGGAGCAGAGTCGCATACGGGCTTGCACGAATATGCGGCTATGCTACTAAAAAAAGGTAATCGCGTAGCGATATTTTTCTTCGGGGAGAGCACTTGCTAAATGCCCGGCATTGCCTTGCTGTATCTTCGGAGGGAACCCTTTAGGGGCGTGCCGAAGATACAAAAAAAGCAGTCGAGTTCTGCAACTCGGCTGCCTTTTATCAGCTACAGCCTCTTCGAGGCATCGTATTGCTCGATCGTTTTCGACTGTATGATCACGGTGGTGTCACCGCGTTTGACGCTGCTGGAGGTCGTGGTGATG
>CALZOG010000020.1 GCA_945827635.1 uncultured Bacteroidales bacterium | reverse complement strand
CTCATCTGGTAGAGCGTAACGTTCGCAATGTTAAGGTAAGGGGTTCGAGTCCCCTATACTCCACATCATTTTAATATGCGCAGTTAGGTGCTCTAACTGCGTTTTAGGTGAAAATAAATCAAGAATATATGAACAAAGTTATTCCTGTAATTTTGCTCCCGTTACTGTTAACCGCTTGCGGTATAACGCGTATTGTCACTGTTGCTCCGGCTCCGGCTCAAACCGTAGTGGTTGCTCAGCAGCAGCCCCAAGTGGTTTATACGCAGCCAGTAAGCACGACGGTCACCTATCCGCGCACGAATACTACGCGCACTACGACCATCGAGGTTACACCACTCACTTCGGATATCAGTCTGTACCTCGATCTGCAAGCCATTGCTGCGGCTTTTGCACAGGCATATAGCGTAGAAGAGTTTGAGATGATCCTGAACTCACAGTCGTACATCATCTCCAACCTTGACCTCAATCACGATGGTTACATCGACTACCTGCGCGTGCTTGAGACCCTTGACGGACGTACACACGTGATGCTCATTCAGGCTGTACTCGCCGCCAATATCTATCAGGATGTGGCAACACTGGTTGTGGAGATGGGCTATGCTACGCCGTATGTGCAGATTATAGGTTCGCCATATGTTTACGGTGCGAATTATATTATCGAGCCTGTGTTCTACAAACGTCCGCCGTTGTTCGACCGCTTTGGCCGTCCTACATATACGTACTGGCGTTCGCCGTACTACTGGGATCATTTCCCGCATCAATATGCTCACCATGCGCCTTATCATCTGGGGCATTATCAGGCATACGTGGCTACATATATGCAGAACCACCACTATTGCCATAGCGTTAATTACGTTGACCATTACCACTATCAGAACTACGTGGAAGTGTCGCGTCCTATCTCCCGCGGTGACTATGAGCAGCAATATCCCGAGCAGTCTTTCTCGCGCCGCACAACGGCTACGTATGTGCCTTCCGGCAGTCAGACGGCCACACGCGTAACCAATGCACGCCAGTTGCGTCAGGCTGTTGAACAGTCGGGTGCTACACGTACCACCACATCCACCCGCACCAGCGGTACATCAGCAACGCAGACTACGCCTGCACGTTCCAGCGGTAGTGCGACTACATCAGGTAGCACTACTTCGTCGTCCTCACGTACTACGACATCTTCTGCTACCACAACATCCTCAAGTTCGCGAACAACACCGGCTCAACAGTCAACCTCTACGCGCAGTAAGTCCACACAATCGTCATCCACTCCGGCGCGTAGCACAACCACTACAACTACACGCGTACGTACGTCAGGAACCACCAGCACGCGTTCGTCCGGCAGTAGCACCGGTACGCGTACGTCGGGAACGAGTACCAGCACACGCTCGTCCGGCACAAGTACCGGTACGCGTGGCAGTTCCTCCACCGATACACGTTCTACCGGCACCAGCACACGCAGATAAGTGTCTTTCGACAATGCCTTATATCGTGTTTGGAGCTACGTCCGTCATAACCTGACAGCGTGGCATAGCGGCGGCGAAGGTGTGCACTCGCCAACCCTGTTCTATATCGTGCGGATGATTATCTATGACGAAAACGCCTATTATGCTTACGCGCATATCGAACAACAGCGAAAACGGCTCCTGCGCAGCAAAGAAACATTGCAGCAATATGATTATGGTACGGGTTCGCGCGCGAGCGAGGGGCAACAACCGAAGGTGATAACGCGCAGTGTATCGGATGTAGCACGAACGCATCTCGAGTCGCCCAAGGCAGGACAGCTGCTGTTCCGGTTGGCTAACTATCTGACTGCTGCACAGGGCAAGTCCTTGACAATAGTCGAACTTGGTACATCGCTGGGTATAACCACAGCCTACCTTGCCGCACCGGACAGCAGGAACGCAGTCCTGACTTACGAGGGCGCCGAAGAAGTGGCAGATGTGGCGATGGAGGTGTGGCGGACTTTGAAACTGACGAACATTGAGCCTGTGATAGGGAACATTGATGATACACTCGGTGACCATTGCCCCAAAGTTGTAGATCTGGCATATATTGATGCCAATCATACCCGTGAGGCGACTTTGCGGTATTTCCGGCAGTTGCTGCCTGCAGCTCGTGAGCACAGCATATTTGTACTGGATGATATTCATCACTCCCCGGAAATGGAACAGGCGTGGCACGAGATACAGGCTATGAAGCAGGTAACATCAACCATCGATTGCTATCATTTGGGACTGGTGTTCTTTAACAGGCATTACCTGCGGAAGAATTACCGCATCCGCATGTAACCTTTCTTTTGAGGTCTTGCAAGAAAAATATCAACTATCAACAACTCATGATATATACCAAAACAGGAGATAACGGGACAACTTCACTGGCAAGCGGTGACAGGGTACGCAAAAGCGATCTTCGAATAGAAACCTACGGCACCAGCGATGAACTCAATTCTTACTTTGGATGGCTCGGAGCACTGCTTGCAGAATTGGGCGAACAATTGCCTCCCGACGAGTCGCTAACAGATGTCACGGTGCACATAAGCCAGGTGAGTACGATACAGAACAAACTGTTCAACCTTGGCGCGTTACTGTCGCTTTCTCCGGGTGAATGGCTTGCCGATGCAGATGTGGCGGAGGTGGAGCGGTGGATTGATACAATTCAGACTGAGTTGCCGCCGCAACACGCATTTATTCTACCGGCGGGCAGTCAGGTGATTGCCGCGGCGCATATCTGCCGTACGGTAACCCGGCGTCTCGAGCGCCTGATGGTACGACTGCTGGAAGCAGAAGAGCATGCAGACGGTGATCTTGAACAAAAAACGCAAACAACAATCGCCATCCGTTGGGTAAACAGGCTGTCGGATTATTGTTTTGTTTTAGCCCGTAAATGTACCATTTTGCAAAAAAAATCGCCAGTTGAGTGGAAAAAATAAAAAAAAAGTGAAAAAAACTTGCATATTTCGATATTTTTTTGTACCTTTGCGCGGAATTTTGTATACCACGTATGTTTAATGCGCCTAAAAGCGCACCGTTTTGCGTATGATGGTATGTGAATTTCGGCAGTCGGATTAATGGACCAAAGGCCTGTTTATCACGTATAAACAAACGATATAACACTGCGAATATGTATTGGAATTTGGAATTGGCATCGAAACTTGAAGATGCACCTTGGCCTGCAACGCGGGACGAGTTGCTTGACTATGCGCAACGCACGGGTGCGCCTATGGAAGTGATTGAGAACCTCAATGAGATTGAGGACGACGAAGAGGAATTTGAGTCTATAGAGGATTTGTGGCCGGACTTCCCGACCAAGGATGACTTTTTCTTCGACGAGGAGGAGTACTGATTCCTTGTGACCCTGTCCGAACAAATATCTGTTGGTGTGAGCGTGAAACGATTAGTTCTGCTGCTGGGAGCGATGGTGTGTGGCGTGATTGCCGTACAGGCGCAGTTTGACCCGCAGATAGGTCAATATATGTTCCTGCCCACAGCCTACAATCCCGCAGCGGCGGGTGACGACGACCTGATGAAGGTAGCGGGTATGCACCGCATGCAGTTCACCGGAATAAAGAATGCACCGATGACCACATATTTCTCCTTCGCATCGCCGTTCGTGATAGGTAAAACAAAACATGCTGCAGGAGTGAGGTTCCTGAACGACAGGTTCGGATTATTCTCCAACCAGGCATTACATGCCCAGTACGCATACAGATTGAAGTTAGGTAATGGTTATCTGGCGATAGGTGCTGATCTTGGTTTCGTAAATATCAGTTTCGCCAACGACAGCGTCAACCTGAGCAAACTGAATGCCGATTACTTCTCGTCATCCGATCCGGCACTGCCTACCGGGCAAGGAGGTAACGGAATGACTTTTGATTTGGGACTCGGAATCTGGTATTCGGCACCAACATGGTGGGTGAGTGCAAGTATGAGTCACCTGACATATCCGACACTCCATTGGAGCGATGAATCGGATTTCCACCTCAAAGGAACAATGTATCTGGCGGGTGGTTACAACTGGCGCTTGCGCAACAAAAATTGGGTACTCAAACCCTCGATGCTTGTCATGTCCGACTTCCGCGAGTGGGATATAAACATTGCCATGATAGCAGAACTCAAGGACAGATACCGTTTCGGAGCAAGCTACAGGATACTGGGGAATGTGGGACTGATACTTGGAATGGATATTATTGCCGGCTTGCAGATAGGATATACCTACGAACTGCCGACATCCAAACTGATTTACGAGAGCTATGGCTCGCACGAATTGTATTTGGCATACGGATTTGATATACTCAAGCCAAAACGTACCAACCGATACAAAAGCGTGAGGTACTTATAATAACACGAAATTATAACAATATTGATCAATATGAAATTTAAAACTATTCTGCCGATTTTGACGCTGTTGATAGCGCTTGTGGGGTGTAACAAACCCGCCGGTGAATTGGTAGGTGCCGGTAAGGCGAAGACTTTCTCGGAGGCTGATCCCTTTGGCATGTTGCTTATCCGCAAGGGTAGTTTCATGAAGGGTGAGAATACACAGTCCAACCTCTTCACCATGCCTGACAACAAGATTATGTCAACGGTTGACGCATTCTGGATGGACGAAACGGAAATCACCAACAATGAGTACAAGCAGTTCGTATTCTGGGTGCGTGACTCGATTGCCATGACCCTGTTAGTGCGTGCCGGTGCTGCTGACGAGTATGCTGACGGATTGCAGTTCATGGTTACTCCTAAAGAAGAGTATATCGAGGAGATTATTCCTGATACGGCTCTGAACTGGACGATGACTTCTAAAATTCCTTGGAATAAGTACAAGACCGACGAAGAGGTGCATGCAGCTTTGCGCCCGTTGTTCTATTCCGACCACACGTTCAATACGAACCGTATGCATTACCATTATTCGTGGAAGAACTATGATCAGGCCAAGCTGCAGCAGAATAAGTTCGATGTAGCCAAAGGTAAATATCCTGATAACGCCCGTGCACGTGTGGATTCGTTCTGGGTGGACGAAAACGGTGTGATCTTCGATACAACGATTATCCGCAAGCTCGTAGAGCCGAAAGACCTCTACACCGAGTGCATCATCAATGTCTATCCTGATACGATGGTATGGATTCGTGACTTCCAGTACGCGTACAACGACCCGAAGATGCTCAAGTATTTCTCGCACGAGGGATACGCCAACTATCCTGTTGTGGGCGTTACCTGGGAGCAGGCACATGCGTTCTGCCATTGGCGTACCAAGATTATGCAGGATAATACTGCACTTGAGGCTCAAGTATACCGCCTGCCTACCGAAAGCGAGTGGGAGTATGCTGCTCGTGGTGGCAGAAAGATGGCTACCTATCCTTGGGGTGGCAACTACGTGCGCGACTACAAAGGATGCTTCCTGGCTAACTTCAAACCGTATCATGGCGCCTACAACGATGATACCGGCAACGGACCGATGGCTGTCGCTTCATACCGACCCAACGACTTCGGATTGTTCGATATGTCAGGTAACGTCTCCGAGTGGACGATGGAGTCATATACCCCGACTGCCAGCGCAATCATCCACGATTACAACCCTAACCACGCATACATGGCGCGCAAGAGCGATCCTGACCAACTCAAGCGGAAGGTTATCAAGGGCGGTAGTTGGAAAGATGTCAAGGACTACCTCCAGTGCGGAGCACGCGACTATGAGTATCAGTATGAGAGTCGCCCGTACATTGGTTTCCGTTGCGTTCGTTCGTATATCGGCGAATAATCAATTTGCAAAAACAGTTAACTTAAGTTATACACATTTAAAAATCAAAAAAAATGGCTCACAAAGAAAAAAGCGGATTCATGAAATGGTATGAGTCCTACAGCGGTAAACGTGTTACAGGTATCATCTATTCTGTTGGTGCTGCTGTCGTAATCATCGGTGCATTGTTTAAAATTCTGCACTGGCCGGGAGCTTCTGCAGTGCTTATGATTGGTATGTTCACCGAGGCATTCCTGTTTATGATTGGTACTTTGGACGCACCGCACCCCACTTATGCATGGGAGCAGGTCTTCCCACAGCTGATCTCGCTGGAGCATGGTGCTGAACCTAATTTGTATGCTGAGGTATCTAAACGCGAAAAACCGACTTTGCTTGGCGGCATGGGCGGTAATGGAGGCAACGGCGGTGGCGCAGGGCTGCCGGTCGGTGAATTGTCTGACAAAGACCAGGCAAGTCTTACCGAAGGTATTCAGAAGTTAGCCAAAACAGCTGCACAACTTAATGATCTCGGCAAAATCGCTGAAGGTACAGCCAAACTTGGTGAGAAAATGGAAGTTGCCGGTACTGCTATGGAGAAATTTGCTGCTTCTGCAACGAACATGTCCGGCCAAACCGAGGCTTACGAGAAGGGACTGAACGCTGTGAACGCCAACCTAAATAACCTCAACGCTATCTATGAGCTCCAACTCAAGAACGTACAGGCTCAGGCTGACGCTCTCAAACTGCAGGCTGACAAAACCAATGCAGCTACCGCTCAGGTTGAACTCATGGCTGAGGATATGAAGAAGGCTGCTGCTGCTACTTCCGCTGCTGCTAAGAGTAGCGAGTCATTTGAGGCTGCTGCTAAGCAACTCGCTGCACAGGTAGCTGACCTCAACAAGGTGTATGGAAATATGCTCAGCGCACTCGCATAAGAAGCTCATTTCCGAAAAGGCAACAGAAGTATAAACGTATCCGCTGCTACTAATCCAGAACAAGACAAAAACAATCTCGAAAATAACAATTTTGTCCAACTTTATCGAGGTTTTGTCGTAGTTTTTACAAACTTTTTACAATGATTAGTGCAAGGATCTAAATCCTAATTTCAGAAATGAGTGGAGCAACCAACTGTCCGGAAACCCCGAGACAAAAAATGATTGGTATGATGTACCTCGTGCTTACTGCCATGTTGGCGTTGAACGTAAGTACGAACGTGCTTGATGCCTTCGAGAAGGTGGACAACAGCTTGCATGTCACGCTGGATAACACCGCTGAACAAAATGCCATGCAGTACCGCCGTTTCGAACGTGCTTATGCCGAAAACCCTCAAAAGGTTGGACAGCTGTACATTCAGGCGGACTCGCTGCGAATGGCATCTGACGAATTGTATAACTATATTCAGGATTTCAAGGTAAACGTTGCTAAGTTGGTGGACGGCGAGAAGTATGACTCAACTGCACGCATTATCATCAACAAGTCTGACTTCGACAAACCCGGCCAGTATGCAATGGTGGAGTGGGATAAAAACGAACCTACCAAACATAATGGCCAAGTGCTGCGCGAGAATATTGAGAAATACAAGGCTACATTGATGGATGTTCAGCATTGGAGCGAACGTGCACGCAAGGGCAAACCTGCGCAAATACTGAATGGCATATTCAATACCGGCAAAGGTGTGAACAACGATGGCGACTCCATCTCGTGGGAAGCTTCGGTATTTGAAGGAATGCCTGCAGGTGCTTGTATGGCTATCCTGACCAAGTACCAGAACGATATTCGCGCATACGAGAACCGTACTTTGACACGTCTGTATCAGCGTATCGATGCCAACGACTTCAAGGCAAACGATATACACGCGTACGTGATTCCTAAATCTTCGTACGTGATCCGTGGCGACCAATACGAGGCACAGATTATCCTTGCTGCCGTTGACTCAACCGCTAAGCCGGATTACTTCATTAATGGAGTGGAGCTGGGTGAAGATGGTATCTATCGCTGCACAGCCAGCGGTTCAGGCGAACAACGCTACTCCGGTATCGTTCGCTACAAACAGGGCCGTGATACCATTAGCATGCCGTTTGAGTCATCGTTCGTAGTAGGTGAGCCTTCTGCCTCTGTCATGAACGAGGACCTGAACATCATCTATCGTGACTTTGACAACCGATATGTCGTTTCGGCTCCGGGTGTGACTGACAATCACCTCAAAGTGAACGTTGTAGGAGCTGATGTAAAACGTCAGGGTAAGTTCTATATCCTCCGTCCGAAAGCTGATGCCAAGACAGTTAAGGTTACCGTGCTGGCTGACCTGAACGGGCATACCGCAACTATGGGCGAGAGAGTGTTTAAAGTTCAACGCCTGCCGCAACCTATGCCGTACTTCGTTGATAATGGTAAACAGGTTAATTCAAGTAATACCCCTCGTAAGAGCCTGAACAAGAATACGATTCTTGAAATCGGCTATGGCGAAGACGGTCTGCTTGAAGTGCCTTTCGAAATCACAAGTTTCGACACCTATATCCTGCGTAAGACCGGTAAGTCATCTGGCAATAAGTTCTCTGCCGCACAGCTCAAACTGATCGGTCAGCTCAAGAGTGGTGATATGGTGCTTGTCCAAAATATCAAGTATCGCACGAAAGGCGGCGCCGAAACGCTGTACCAAGGTAACTTGGCGCTTATATTAAAGTAAAAACTTCTTATGAAAAGAACACTCTTAATCATCGTTTTGGTGGGTGCTGCGCTTGGATTGCAGGCGCAACACCGCATCAATTCGTTCTTTAACGAACTGGGTACAGTACGTATCGAGACGCAGGAGTTGGATGAAAACGCCGACACGATTGCAACGATCTTCCACCGTACAGATGATATCGTATGGTCGCGTGTGATTTACAGGGTAATCGATATGCGTTACAAACAGAACTTCCAACTCTATTTTCCAACCAACCCCGATGACCCGAAATATTGGAGCTTGTTCCGACTGATTCTTGATGCTGTCGTTAACGGCAGAACAACTCTTGACGGACAACAGGAATATCTGCCGTTATATAGTGCCAACCCCCGTGGCATTAAGCCGATGTTCCCCGATTCAATGATCATCCCCCGCACTAAGGAGATGCAGACGGCATTCGCCGTTCGACCAATGAGCGAGATCATTGATACGGATGACCGTGATGAGTATCTCGTTACTTACGATGACTCTATCGGACATCGTTTGGACATCAATACGTACGGCTACTCCAATTATGTGCGTAACCAGATCAAGTATCTGACGATGGAGATTGTGTTCTTTGACAAGCACACTTCTCGTTTCTATCAGAAGATCATGGCTATTGCTCCTTTGCAATCTGCTATGTCATCGGCGCGAGACCCGTATGACAATCTTGTGGAACAGGTACGTTTCTGGATTTTGTTCGACCATCTGCGTCCGTTCATGGCGCGTAAGTACATGATTCCTCTCAATAACAGTAGTAAACGTGTGACATTCGACAACTTCTTTGCCGAGCACATGTATACTTCCTACATCATCGGCGATGACAACATGTTCGACCGCATGATTGTACAAGGTCAGGAAACATTGACTGAAGAGTTCGTTCATCGCGATCAGGAGAGAATAGCGAGCGAACTGCTGAACATGGAACTGGATTTGTGGGAGTACTAATCTATGTGCAAACAGGAGCAGGTTAATCGCCTGCTCGTTTGCACTTTTAGGGTAATTTAAGGTGTTAGTACCTTGGTAATTTATTCACATGCAAAAGAAACGTAGATTTTGGAATATGTATGTCACCACCACTGTCAGTATCACGCTGGTGCTGTTTTTGGTGGGACTGGTAGCAATGGTCACCCTCTCTGCTCACCGAATGATTGAGCAGGTCAAGACAAATGTCACGCTTACCGTCGTTTTAACTTCGGATGCCGATTCGGCTCAGGTCGCACGGTGTGGCGCTGTGCTGCAGGCTGCACCCTATAGTCATGCCTGCAGGTATATTTCCAGTCAGGAGGCATTGGAGGAACACATTCGCTCATTGGGTGATGATCCCTCACATTTTCTTGGGTATAATCCTCTGTCTGCCTCCTATGAGGTCAGCTTGTCAGCTGCGTATGCCAATCCCGATAGTATAGCGGTTGTTGAGCAGCAATTGAGCAATTTGCCATACGTAAAGCAGGTAATGTACCAGAAAGATTTGGTGGATTTGTTGGCACACAACGTTAGTCAAGTTACAATCGTACTTTTGGGCTTGGCGGTAATGCTGTTGCTGATTGCGTATGTGCTGATCATCAATACGATTCGATTGCATGTTTACAGCCGGCGTTTCTTAATCAATACAATGCGTCTTGTGGGAGCTACTCCGTGGGTCATTAAGCGCCCGTTTGTGGCTCGCAGTATGCGTATGGGGTGTTGGAGTGCTCTACTGGCGTTCGGATTGCTGACGGCTTTGTTCTATTATGTGCAATACTCCATGAACATCGTACTTATGCCGCTTACATGGCAGAACGTAGCTTTGGTGGCTGCAGTTGTCCTGCTTACCGGCGAACTGCTTACCTTTGTGGGGGCGCTGATTGCAGTGAACAGGTACATACGAATGGATGCCGAAAAAATGTACACTATTTAATTTGAAACAATGAAACAGTTACCCAAGTTCAATCTTATACTCATCGCCTGCTGCGTACTCATCATAGTTGTCGGATTTGCCCTTATGGCGGGTGAACCGTCTGGTGCTACCGAGTATAATCCGGATATATTTTCATTCCGCCGCATAACTGTCGGTCCTATGATGGCGTTGGCAGGATTTGTGCTGATGATTGTTGCAATACTCTTTCCCAAGCGTGGGGATAAGAATGACGATGCAAAACAATAACACACGCAATTTTTTAATGATCGACTGATAATTACGCAATAGAATGAGTTGGTGGGAGGCATTAGTCTTAGGTATTATACAAGGGTTGACAGAGTTCTTACCCGTATCCAGTTCTGGGCATCTTGAGATAGGTCAGGCATTATTCGGCACGGCAAGTGAGGAGAATCTTACATTCGCTATAGTCGTACACACGGCTACTGTATTGGCGACAATCGTCATTCTCTGGCGTGAGATAGTGCAGTTATTCAGAGGTACGTTCTGTACAATTGAATGGAATCAGGAAAAGGATTATGTGGCAAAGATTCTTGTGTCAATGATTCCTGTATTCATCGTGGGTATGTTCTTTAAGGACGAGGTCGAGGCCTTCTTTGGCAATGGCCTGTTGCTCGTAGGAATCTGTTTGCTTGTTACAGCATGTCTGTTGTATTTGAGTGAGTGGCTGAACAAACGTTTGGCGCAGAAAGGTCGTGAAGGACATGAGGTGACCTACCGCGATGCGTTTGTCATTGGTCTGGCACAGGCATGCGCTGTGCTGCCTGGATTGAGCCGCAGTGGTACTACAATAGCAACAGGTTTGCTTTGTGGCGTGAAAAAGGAGAGTGTTGCGCAGTTCTCGTTCCTGATGGTGCTCGTGCCTATCTTGGGCGAGGCGTTCCTTGATCTGCTCGACCTGTTGAAGGGAGAACTGACAAGCAGTCTTGGGCTGATGCCCCTGTTGGTGGGGTTCGTGGCAGCGTTTGCTACCGGATGTTTCGCTTGCAAGTTTATGCTTAACATTGTCCGCAAACAGAAATTGATATACTTTGCCATCTACTGCCTATGCGCCGGTGCCTTTGCTATATGCTGGCATGTTTTCGCGTAAACTGATTGTTTGTTAATTGCACACCTCGCCCGTCTATGGATTTTCTTACAGGAGAGATATTGTCTTTTGACAAACCGTTGCATTGGACGAGTTTCGATGTCGTGAACCGCGTGCGCGGAATGTTGTGCCGCGCATTGGGCGTGAAGAAACTGAAGGTTGGACATGCCGGCACATTGGATCCGTTAGCTACCGGCGTTGTGATTGTCTGTACAGGAAAGAAGACGAAGCAGATTGACGAACTGATGAATCATACCAAGGAGTATGAGGCTGTACTGCAACTGGGAGCCACTACTCCGAGTTTCGATCTGGAACATCCAATCGACGCCACGTATCCGACAGCACATATCACACAACAGTTGCTTGACGAAGTCTTACCGACTTTCATAGGCGAACAGTGGCAGGTGCCGCCCGCATATTCAGCGGTGAAGATTAACGGAAAACGTGCGTATGAGTACGCACGTAAAGGACAACAGGATACAATTGACATCAAGCCCAAACTGCTGGTGATTGATGAAATAGACCAACTGCGCTTTGATCCCGAAAAAATGCAATTGACATTGCGGGTCGTTTGCTCCAAAGGAACGTACATTCGCGCCTTGGCAAGAGATATAGGTCAACGCCTGCAGTCCGGGGCACATTTGATAGCTCTAAGGCGAACAAGAGTGGGCAATTATACTATTGACAAGTGCACTACAATTGAAGATTTGCAAGAACAACTGAGTGCTATAAACTGATAGCTGAAAATTGATTATTTAAATATATATGAAACTGAGTGAGTTTAAGTTCAAGTTACCTGACAGCCAGATTGCGCAGTTCCCCCCTTTGCATCGCGAGGATGCCAAGATGTTGGTGCTGCATCGGTCAACGGGTAAGATTGAGCACAAGACAGTGTCGGATGTAGTGAATTATTTCGATGAGCATGACTTGATGGTATTCAATGACTCCAAGGTCTTTCCTGCACGTTTGTATGGTGTCAAAGAAAAGACGAATGCCGAGATTGAAATATTTCTTTTACGCGAACTGAATCACGAGGAATCGTGTTGGGACGCGCTGGTGGAACCGGCACGTAAGATTCGTATTGGTAACAAACTATATATTGATGAGGATAATACGATCATCGGCGAGATAGTTGATAACACGACGTCTCGCGGGCGGACTATCCGTTTTGAGTCCGATTACACGCCTGACAAACTCTTGCAGCAGCTCTACGCTATGGGAACAACACCGCTGCCCGAGTATATCCGCCGTCCGATGAAGGCTGAAACTGCGCGTAACTTCCGCAAGGAGTTCCTTATTGAAGAAGATGTGGAACTCGAACCCATTATACGTGAGATGGATGAGGAACGCTATCAGTCCATCTTTGCCAAGAATGTTGGTGCAGTCGCTGCACCGGCACCGTCAATGCATGTGAGCAGGAACCTGCTCAAACGCATTGAGATCCGTGGCATAAATTATACAACGCTTACCTCGCATGTAGGTTTGGGTAATTTCAAGATTGTGGATGTCGAAGACTTGAACAAGCACAAGGTTGACTCCGAACAAATCATTGTGACTGAGCCCTGTGTGGAGGCAGTCAATCTGGCGAAGCGCCAGCGTCGGCAGATTTGTGCTGTTGGTACTGAGGTGTTCCGTGCACTCGAGTCCGTAGCAGGTACTACCGGCCAAATTAAGGAGTATGAGGGATGGACCAACCGTTTCATCTATCCTCCGTACGAGGCACTGGTGCCCACAGCGCTGCTGGTTAATTTCTACTTCCCGCTCTCGCTCCAACTGATGATGGTGACTGCTTTTGGAGGCTACGAGAAGGTGATGGCGGCATACAAGGAGGCTCTAAAGAAAGGATATCGCTTTGGCGATTATGGTGATGCAATGCTGATTGTGAACTAAATAGCCTTCCTCAACAAGGAATCAGAAACAGAAAATGAACGTCCGTATCAATGAATCGTGGCGTGCGGTGTTGCAGCCTGAGTTCGACAAACCGTATTTTGAGATCCTAACATCGTATGTTCGTCATGCGTATGCTTCTTCGGTTTGTTATCCGCCTGCTAAATTGATTTTCCATGCTTTCGACGCGTGCCCTTTTGATAAGGTGCGCGTCGTTATATTGGGCCAGGATCCGTATCATGAACCCGGACAGGCTGAAGGATGGGCGTTCTCTGTGCCTGAAGGAGTACGCATCCCTCCAAGCCTTGAAAATATTTACAAGGAGTTGCAACGTGATTTGGGCAAACCTGTTCCTACATCTGGACATTTGGAGTCGTGGGTCAATCAAGGAGTGTTGCTTCTCAACGCCACACTTACTGTTGAAGCGCACCATGCAGGCAGCCATCAGGGTAAGGGCTGGGAAGAACTGACTGATGCGGCTATCATGGCCCTCAATGAGAAACGTGAACATCTTGTGTTTATGCTTTGGGGTAGTTATGCACAACGCAAAGGACAATTCATCAATCGACGCAAGCATTTAGTGCTTGAAGCACCACATCCCAGTCCGTTGTCTGCGTATCGCGGATTCATAGGATGCGGACATTTCTCTGCTGCCAACGATTATCTCATCCGCTACCACCAGTCACCTATTGAATGGTAAGCACTCTCCAATATCCCTCGTGAATGGAGGTATATGTGCATTAACAAGACAAAGTGAGTCCGGTTGGAACTCACTTTGTACGGTTATTAAAAGTACGAATTACTTTACGCGCTCGCAGTAACTGCCGTCACGCGTATCAACGCGGATAATCTCGCCTTCGTTGATGAACAGCGGCACGCGAATCTCGGCACCGGTCTCCAACTTGGCAGGCTTGAGCGTGTTCGTAGCAGTGTCGCCGCGCAGACCCGGCTCCGTGTAAGCAATTGCCAACTCAACCTTGGCAGGAAGTTCTGCGAACAGAATAGTGTCAGTTGATGCGTCGGAAACAACGTCAACTACAAATCCTTCTTTCAGGTAGTCAACGCCTGTTATCAGGTCGTGAGCGATGGGTACCTGCTCGTAAGTCTCGTTGTTCATGAAGATGTAATCCTCGCCTTCTTTGTACAGGAACTGATACGGACGACGCTCAACACGTACATCCTCTAACTTCTCGCCGATATTGAAGCGGCGCTCCAGAACGCGACCGTCAACTACATCCTTGAACTTAACACGCATAATCGTGTTTCCCTTGCCGGGTTTAACATGCAAAAATTCGATAACGAAATACAAACGACCGTCCATACGAATACAAACGCCGTTCTTGATGTCTTGTGAGTTAATCATAAATTCTTTTCTATTTAAACATTACTAAAATATCCTTTTGTTAACCTGTCTTCGCGCACAATATGCAGAAAACATCTGCAAAGATACAAAAAAATATACATATTTGCAAATTTTTATATAAAAAAGCATAAAATTTGCGCTTTGGCTTGCAAATTCAAATAATTTATTGTATCTTTGTACTCCAAAATGAATAACCATGGATGCAATTCGTGATTTTTTCGGACCGTTTGATATTTGGCAGGTGCTCTCGTCATTTATCTTCCTCATTGCTATTATTGATCCTTTCGGCAATATACCTATTACCATAGGTATGCAAAAGAAGGGAATTAAGATTTATGCCAACCGCGTATGTATTGCCAGTCTGGTTATACTGCTCGCTTTCCTTTTCCTCGGAGAGTGGATACTCAAACTCTTCGGCGTGCAAATTGAATACTTTGCTATCGCCGGAGGATTTGTCATCTTCTTGATGGCGATGGAAATGGTGTTGGACATAACCATCTTTCAGAACGACAAACTTGAGGGGGAAGTAGCCGGAGGTGGCTCGATTGTCCCCTTGGCGTTCCCGATGTACGCAGGTCCCGGCGCATTTACAGCGCTACTTGCTATCACCGCTGAATACAATATCTTGAACTTGTGTATCTCACTGATACTTTGTATGCTGGTCCTCTATCTTGTACTGATCGGTACGAACTGGCTGACCAAGTACCTTGGGGCAACGGCGTTGTATATTATTCGTAAGTTCTTTGGAATAATCGTGCTTGCGATTGCTTGTAAACTGATGTTCGGCAATCTGGCTGCCATCTTCTAAATAATCGTAACGATGAAAAAGATATTGTTCGTTTGTGCCTCATTCCTGTTGCTTGCAGCATGCTCGCGCGCACCGCAATTTGAAGTGAGTGGCACGATTACCGATGCTGAAGGCGAGACTCTGTATCTGGAACACACGGGTCTAACTGCAACAGAAGTGGAAGACTCTTGCCTACTCTCTTCTGATGGATCATATTGCCTGCATGGCGCAGCACCTGAATTTCCGGACTTCTACCGTTTGCGTATTGGGAATACCTATGCTGTACTGGCTGTCGATTCTGTTGAGCATATTTCGCTCACTACCTCACTCGACAGTCTCTCGCTGACTGATGACTTTGTGGGCTCACCTCAAAGTGTGCAGATCGCACAGTTGAGGCGTTCGTTGCGCACGCAACCCATCGATGATCATCGCAGTTATGCGCAATCGGTAATCCTTGCTAACCCGCGCTCACTGACCGCCTATTATGCTGTATTTCAATCCAAACAGGGTGAGCCCGTGTTTGATATGTCTGACCCAAAGCAACTGAACTACTATCGGGCGGTCGCTACATCAATGAGCATTGCTATGCCTGATTATGTGCGAACAAAGACGCTTTGTGCACAGGTGATTGCCGTCATGACTGCAGAACGACAAGCGCTCAATGCTATGGCTCTACGACAATATATCGAAGAGAGTGAACCCGCATTCCTTGACATCGAACTGCCGAACATATACGGCGATACTTGTCGCCTGAGCGAACACAAGGGGAAAGTGATTGTTCTTGACTTCTCCCACTCGCAAATGGAGCAAGGCAATGCGTACGTGCTTGCATTGCGCGAACTGGACAACAAATACCACAAGCGAGGCTTGGATATTTTCTCCGTAAGTGTCGATGGCACGAAACTATATTGGGAAGAATGGGTGAAAAATCTGCCTTGGACTTGCGTGCGAACCGAGACTACAGCGCCGCTGCTCACTTATAACGTGACCACCATTCCCACATTGTTCCTAATCGATAGATCAGGTATGGTACAAGGCCGTTACACCGACTTCAACCAACTCGAACAGGATATACGTAAATTTTTGTAATAATCAATCAATATGGACATACAAGGACTGACCATAGCTATGGCGAGTGATCATGCCGGCTATAACCTCAAGCAGGACGTGCGCGCTTGGCTCGAGAACCACGGTGCACAAGTAAAAGACTACGGCTGCTACTCCACTGAGAGTTGCGATTATCCCGACTTTGCCCATCCGCTGGCTGAAGCTGTAGAGAAAGGTGAACAACCTCTGGGTATCGTTATCTGCTCCACAGGAAACGGTATCTGCATGACGGCCAACAAGCACCAGGGCATACGCGCGGCTCTTTGTTGGGATGTACCTTTGGCGCAACTCGCACGGCAGCACAACAACGCTAACGTACTTGGAATGCCCGCAAATTTCATCAGCCGTGATAAGGCTTTAGAGATTGTCGAGGCGTTCTTTGCTACCGACTTTGAAGGCGGACGTCATGAACGCCGCGTCAACAAAATAGCAATTCATTAGTGAGTTATTTGTTTACTCGGCTGATCAACCAACTGCGGTGCTGGGGGAGTTATGCTCTCAGCATCGCTGGCGTTTCTTATGTGCGCCACATGCCAACGTTTGTGTCAGTCGAGCCGGCTAACTTCTGCCAATTGTCATGTCCCGAGTGCCCTGTCGGTATGAACGGGACTGTTTCGATACAGAATGCTGCCAATATCGAGCCAATCCTAGACAATACTCGAACCCATATCGGAGTCATGACGATAGGTGACTATAGGAAAATAGTAAGGCAAATAGCTCCTTATGCCCATACGATTCAATTGTTCTGGCAGGGAGAACCTCTATTGAATGACCAACTCCCTGAAATGGTTAACATAGCGCATGAAGCTGGTTTATATACTATTATCTCCACCAATGCGCAACGACTCGATTTGGATTTGGCGCGCGCATTAAATCATGCGGGATTGAATCGTATTATCGTCAGTATGGACGGCTGGATGCAATCCACGTATGAGCAGTACCGCCGTGGCGGTAGTGTCGATAAAGTCAAACAGGCTGTGCGCTGGCTTAGGCAAGCCAAACAGGAGTCACATTCGCGCATGGTGATAGAACTGCAGTGCATTCGGCTGAGGACCAATGAAGCGGAGTGGGATATCTTCCGGCGCGAGTACAAAGCATTGGGAGCTGATAAACTTACAATGAAAACCGCCCAACTCTACGATTACAAACACGGCTCACCGCTCATGCCTTCCAATCAGCGTTTCTCCCGATATAAGTGGGAGAAACGTACCCAAACCTTTGTTCCCAAACGCCCGATGCGCAATCGGTGTTATCGCTTGTGGAGCGGATGTGTGATTGATGTACACGGCAATCTGCTGCCTTGCTGCTACGACAAACTACAGCAACATTCTTTCGGCAATCTGCTGCAACCCGGCATAACCCTCCAAGACCTATGGCACAACAAACGCGCCGAAACTTTCCGGCGCGCTGTAATAACCAATAGGTCTGCAATGGCTATATGTACGAACTGTGACGAGTAATCAAGTAGCCTGTTTCTTGCCCTCCAAATGCTCGTACAATGCACAAAAGGTGCGAGTCATTTTGTTCCAGTTGTATTTGTCTTTCTCCTTGCGCAGATAATCAATATACGCCTGCTCGCGATCTTGTGCGTAATAATCTCGCAGTGCATCGGCTATAGCTTCACTCTTTGGCTCAACGGCATAACCCATCTTCCCGTGATGAACAATCTCTGCCAACCCGCCTACATTGGTTACGAGCATTGGCTTCTCGAAGTGGAACGCCACTTGAGTCACACCCGACTGGGTGGCAGACTTGTATGGCTGCACAATCAGATTGGCTGCACCAAAGTATTTGCGAAGGTCATCGTCCGGAATAAACTCGTTGCGGATGATTATCCGTTCGTCCAGTTCGGCATTTCGGATTTGTTCGCAATACTTCTGCTCGTCTTCGTAGAACTCGCCTGCAATGAGCAAACGTAGGTTCGGCAATTCGCCTTTGACGCGCGCAAAAGCGTCAATGAGAAGATCCAACCCTTTGTAAGCACGTACCAAGCCAAAGAACAGCATATAGTCGTATTTAGGCTCAAGCGAAAGTGCTTTGCAGGCTGCCGTCTTGCTCATCGGCTCGCCGTAATGGTCGTAGATAGGATGAGGACTGAAAGCCTTTGGCTTGCTGTGGCTGCTATCCAAACGATCAATATCTTCTACCACGCTCTTCGATAATGCAACAAACCCGTCTGTGTGCCTGACAAATGCAGGAGCAAACAATCTGTCAAGCAGGGTAGGCTCATGCGGAATCATATTATGCACGAGTGCCACGCATCGCGTATGTCCGTTACGACGTACAATACGCTCGATTGTAGCAAACGCCGGCGCAAAGAATGCCATCCAGTAGCAGCAAATCACCAGATCAGGACTCTGCTCGCGCAATAACCGTCCGACTTTAATCCATGATAGGGGATTGCATGAGTGGACTGCCCTGCGGATGGTGAGACCAACAGGAGCAGGATCATTGGTTAGTTGTGTCTTGCCTGGAAACAATACTGACGGATATTGTGTGGTGAACGTGATGATCTCAACATGATGCCCCTCGGCTTGAAACTGTTGGGCCAACCGTTGATTGAATGTGGCAAGCCCACCCCGAAAGGGGTAGGCTGTGCCGACAATCACTATGTTCAACGGACGAATCACTTCTTTTCTGCCTTGATAACGTTCATCGAGTCTTTCCATGCGCTCGTTTTCGCAGCAGCAGGTTTCTTGTCTGCCTTGGACTCTTTGGGCTTGACTGTGGCTTTGGGCTCTGCGGGAATCTCTGCTTTTTCAAGCCAGCATATTGCATCACCCTTCACTACTTTCTCGCCCTGTTGCTTGTCGATGGCTACAAGACGGCTGTCGAACGATGCTGTGAGCTGTTCGATGCCATGTTGTGTCTGCAAGTAGCAAACGAGATCTCCCTGGCGGAAGAGCTTGCCGAACGCAGGAGCTTGGCTGTCCTCATTGTAGTCCAGTTCCCAAAGCACTGTACCGGCTTGGGGCGCCTCAACAGGCTCACTGCTCGGATGCAGAATAGCACGTTTGTCGGCTGCTGAGATAAACGTAACTTGCTGTCCGCCCTTCGCTGCCTTTTCCATACGTTCCAGCAGATCCTTGTTGAACTGCTCTTTTGCAAGACCGGATTTGTACTCACGGTATTGTTTCTCGTGCATGGCGAATTCAAAGAGCTCTTCGTCGTCTTGTCCGCGATCCCAACCGAGTTTCTCCATCTCCTCGATATAATGCGGTAATACGTCTGGATAAAGTTTCTGCGGATCATCAGTATAGAACTCATATCCTTTCTCTTTGGCAAGTTCAACAATTTCAGGAGCCAGTTCGCCCGGCAGTTTGCCTGACTTGCCAAGAATCATACCCCACATCGCAGGGTCCATACGCGTGAAATCTTTTTCGCCCATTGAGCGCGAGAACAAGTTCATCAGAGCAGCGTTCTTAACGTATTGTGAGAATGGCGTAACTAGGCACGGCGTACCGAGCATCGGCCATATACGTTGTACCTCGTCGAATAGTTGAACGAGTAGCTCATCCTCGCTGAGTTCGGGCTCGCCTTTTTTCTTTAGATTGGCGTTGATGGCAGCGTGCATACCTTTGAGATCAGCCATTAGTGAACCCATCATACCGCCGGGCAAACCGCAACCAACCAGCAGAGATGTCATCAACGCGTTCTTTGGATCAATCCAGTAGCCCAGGAAGTCATTGATGAATGACTGTGTGAGCGAACGTGCTTCCATGTACGCTTTCATATTGATATCCTTTACAAGGAAACCTGCATCACGAAGCATCGCCTGAATAGTAATAACATCCGGATGAACTTTACCCCAGCTTAGTGGTTCCATCGCTACGTCCAGCACATCGCCACCTGCTTTGGCTACCTCGAGCATCGAGGCAACGGAGAAGCCCGGACCGGTATGACCGTGGTATTGGATAATGATGTGAGGATGTTTCTCTTTGATGGCGCGCACGATATCGCCCAGCATGGCTGGACGGCCTACACCTGCCATATCTTTCAAACATATCTCCTCCGCTCCGGCTTCTATCAGTTGCTCGGCAAGGTTAATGTAGTATTCGCGAGTATGCACTTTGGAATACGTGATACACATCGTTGCTTGTGCGGTCATGCCTGCGGCTTTTGCCCACTTGATGCTGGGGATGATGTTACGCGGGTCATTGAGTCCGCAGAAGATACGCGTGATATTCGTTCCTTGCGCGTGCTTTACTTTGTACATCAGTTGTCGCACATCAGCCGGTACGGGGTTCATACGTAGCGCATTTAGACCGCGGTCAAGCATATGGGTCTTGATACCTGCTTCATTGAACGGCTTGCAAAACGTACGCACGGCGAGGTTGGGATTCTCTCCGTACAGCAGGTTTACTTGTTCGCTCGCACCGCCGTTGGTCTCTACACGGTCAAAACAGCCCATGTCAATGATTACGGGTGCGATCTTGGCGAGTTGGTCTTTGCGCGGGACATACTTGCCGCTACTCTGCCACATATCGCGGTACACAAGTGAAAATTGAACTTCTTTTTTAGCCATGATATTTTGTTGGATTTATTTTATATGTAGTTGTATATCTTTTTGTTCCTAATGTGTAAAAATGAAGCGACTTATAATTTGCAGTTTTTGTATAGTATATCGCCGTTAGCTATGGTCTTAACCGGTTGCAGACGATATGCCTTGGCGCAACTCTTGATGGAGGCTATGTTACTTTTTGATATGGTTTGATATGATTCAAGATGTAGCGATTCAGATATATAGAACGATACTTTGTTCATTAGTGTGCCTATGCCTTGCTTTGTATGCTGACAATCTACCAACCGCCCGAAGTAGCACTGACCATTGAAATAGCAGCGAAGAAAGAAATATCCTACAATTTGCCCCTCATGCCGAAGCGCATACGCCAAAAATGACGCATTTTTTTGTAATTGTGCTATATCCGTGCTGTCAAACCCATGTGGTGTAAACCAGTAGTACAAATCCTCGGGTTGACCGTGGAAGAAAGCTGCAAGTTCCTCTGCCGGAATATCGCTTATGCGAACCATTTCAAATGGTTCGGCCATCTTGGTCGCTTCCGTCTCTACTGTCGCAAGCCGATCCTTGTAACGATGAAGAAAGAGCGTAGCATTAGCATGCTCTATCCGATTCCATAGCCACGGCGTATGGTCTCGCAACTGATGGGCGATTTTGTAAGGGAGAGCTGTCATTTGATGGTGATTATCAAATCACTGGCACTGTCCTTTGACTTGGTGTCGTACCCTTTGACTGATAGATTACGTATTCCCCTTGCACGTAAGTAAGTGGCAATCAGTGATGCGCGAACAACGGATTGACTTTCGCTCATGTATAACAGGTCAACCTTCGTCCACAGATTGTTGGCAAGCAGGCTACCGGCAATCTTGTCCAACGTGAGCATGGATTCGTCGGTAAGCTGATCATTGTCAAACTGAATGGAGTTAATCAGTACCGTGCCAATACCTTGTTCTTCCAAGACCTTCAGTGCACTTTCAATTTCACTGGACTGAGGCATACCGTCAATTCCGGTACTCTGAATGGATACACTGCCACCGTTCTGTCGTGCAGCCTCAATGATATCCGGTGTAATGATAATATTGAAATAGTAGGCCTCTTTGGGTATCTTCTCTTTGGCTTTTCGGATAGGCAGACCATTATTGTCTAATCTTGGGTCATCTTTTTGGGGTCGTCTGTCGAAGTAATAGCGTACACCGCCATTTGCCATGAATGCGTGAATCCATGGCGATGATTCAATACTGTTGTCATTCATTTGACTACCTCTGCCATAACCATGATATTCACCCTCAACGAATAATCCCCAATTCGGTCTTACCATAAACTCTACTTGCAAGGCTGCTCGTAAAACAGCATATGGATTCCAAATCAGTTTATCGGATGATGGATGACCTGGAATCTGGTTGATTTGCCAATGTCCAGCGACGCCCAAACCAGCGTCAAATAATATGTGCAAGCGTCGTGATATGGGAAGCGGCTGATTCCAATTGAAACACTCAAGTAAACTCATGTGAGAATAGATGCCGAACTCAATAGATGTTCCTAACACTGCAGCTCTGTTGTAGTTGTAACTGCCGAAATAGGCTCCAACGCCGAAGCCGTTGTCAAAATTATATTCGGTGGAGAAAACAAACTGCGGTCCCATATCGGATGAGATTCCTAAATGACTGCCGTCTGTAGCTGTGTCGGGACTGGATTGTGCTTTTTTCAACTGGAAATAATTGAATCCTGCTTTAAAACTTAATGTCCAGTGGTCTCGAAAGGAATAAGTGCCTGTTTCCGCTTTTGCGGATTGAACTTGAGATGGCTGTGAGAACGCAGAATCGTTTTGCTCATAATTGGAAAGATCCGACTGCGCATTAGTTCCCATAGTAATGATGAATAGCAAGGCAAACAGTGTGTAGAAGCGTTTCATAAGTATTGAAAATTATTTTACACGCAAAGTTACAAAAAAAAATATATATATGCAAGATTTTTGCTTAAAAAATGCGTTTGTAATACTCTATTTGGCATTTTCTGACAAATCTTTGGTCAAATCGTGAGGCAATAAGTTCGCGTGACGCATTCGCCATGTTGGTTCGCTCTGTAATATGCTCTACCATGTACTGCATTGCAGACAGCAGCATTTCTGTATTCCGTGGAGGAATAATTATGCCGTTTTTGCCCTCAATGATAATTTCCCGTGAGCCATTAATGTCGGTTACAATTGATGGGAGTCCCATTGCACCCGCTTCAAGCACAACATTCGGAAAGCCTTCGCGGTAACTTGGGAAAACCAAACAATCGGCATCTTGGTAGAATGGACGCACATCGTCATGCCTGCCTACATAACGGATGGAAGGAGTATTATCTATGGCCTTGCGAATGTCAGCAGATAACGGAGTGCCGTCTTCATACCATCCCACAAGGGTGAGGGTACAGTGCGGATAGTTCTTGAGCAGTTGTAGGAAGGCGCGAATGAGTTCGTTGATCCCTTTGTCAGGCACCAATCGGCCGATATAGACGAAACGCAATGCCAATGAGTCCATTGGCACTTTTTTTGCAGTCACTTCCGGACGCCAATAGTTCAAATCAACCCCTCGCAGATTTCCGTAACCTAATACATCCACACGTTTTCGGGTGATACGGCCTTGGAGCAGATCATTGCGCACGCCCTGCCCCTCGGCAATGATGTGACTTGCGCAGGCACATGTCAACCTGTCTGTAGCGCGGATTATCATACGTTTCAAGCCCGTTGAAGTTGGCCAAACTAAACCGGTAAATGTATGAATACGTATCGGTACACCCGCCATCTTTGCAGCCATCATGCACAATAGTCCGGCTTTTGGCGTGAATGAATGCACGGCATCAGGTCTCTCCCTGCGAAAGACTCGTATCAGCTCTATCAACGAATGTAAATCCGCTAGCGGAGCTATCTCACGATGCATCAATACCGGAATGCACCGAACATGTTCACGTGCGGCAATCTCATCCAACTCCTCTCCGGGAGAGGTTACAGCTACAACTTCATAAAACTGTGACATCTCACTTAACAAACCTCGGCAAAAGATGTTCAGTGATGTTGGAATAGTGGAACAATATAGCAGTTTTTTCATTAGCTTTGGTATGCACCTTGATGCATAACTTTTTGATATATGGTGTCGTATTGGGAAACCATAGTTCTTATATCGAATTCCAGTGCTCGTTGTTGGCAACGATCGGCTATCGTTGCTGCATATTGGGTATCGTTACATATTTTTTTTATTTCTGCTGCAAGGGCATTTGGATCTTCATGAGGGAAGAGCACTCCGTATCCAGCTACAATCTCGCGAAGACCATCAACATCACTTGCAACAAACGGTTTGCCTGCTGCCATACCTTCGAGGTTGGATAGTGATAACCCCTCATAATGCGAACTCATAACAACAACATCCGCCGCTTTCAGTAGTTCAGGCACATCATTTCGGACTCCAAGAAAATGAACGCGTTGCTCCGCTCCTAATTTTTTGGCGAGACGCTTGCATTCGCTCAAGTACACACCGTCACCAACAAGCAGTAGGTGATATGTTCTTGGCAACAGATGCAATGCACGGATAAGGGTCGCTTGATCTTTTTGAGCACGGAATCCTGCTACATTGATAATGATATGCTCGGCCCCCAATGTCTTGTGATTGTATTCCAATGAAGCGGTTGCGTTGGTAAATCGTTGAATATCGATACCATTGTTAATAACACACATCTTGTCTGACTTGTTGCCAAGATATGCTTGCAGATTCGCTATAGATGGTTCTGATACGCAGATGATTTGTCGATACTGTCGGTACATCCATCGGTCTATAGGACGGAAGAAAAACAGTTTACGCCTCCTGTTTTCCGTATTGTGCTCAGTCGTAACAATGGGAATATGTCTTCCGATGTTTGCCAATGCCGCAAATAGTTGCGGTGAGGTGTTGTGCGTATGTACGATGTCAAACTTGGGCATCAGTTGCCGCAAAACCATGATGTGTTTAGGATGGTAAACGCTATCATTTTCTCCCCCAAGAATCACATCAATACCGGCAGTCGAAAGTTGGTCAGTCAAGGGGGTGTGCTCTCCGCTAAAAGCATAGATGCTTACTTTGTGACCTAAGTCTTGCAAGCGGGGTAGCAGATCAACCATTAGTTTTTCTGCTCCTCCTATCCGAAGTGAGGTTATGACGTGAAGTATCTTCATCGTTGAGTCGTGTTAGATATGAATGCAGGGAGCGATCGGTATGTGATGCTTTTGCAGAAGCGATAAGCATCCCATAGACCGCGTAAGAATAAAACCGGTATTTGTGGCTTTAGAAAAACTACTCCTGCTGTGCAATTAACAAACAACAGCCATGTCTGTTTGAATGCGAATGCAGATGCGGTCATCAGGTCATGTCGTCCCTGCCAAATAGTGCGATGCCAAATGATGGCACTCGCTTTCGAACGTGTATAATATTTTTTCAAGTCCTCGTGATGAGCACCACTTGCTGTCTGACCGTCCTGATGTGACACTCCTGAATCGTATAAAATGCCCAATCGACCGCCATTCGAATATAGTTTGAAGAACAGTAAGACATCCTCACCATACCAGAACCCTTCACGCTCACACCATAGTTCATTTTCCAAATGTGTGTGCAAAAATGCATCTTTCCGCCATAGCGCACACGGACCGGCGCAACTTTGTGACAGATAGAATTTCGGCTGTGGATGATTATTGTATGAAAACGAACCGTTTCTGTGAATTTTGAATGCCCAGCCGTCATCTCTCCGTGGGAACACAAGGTTGCTGACTGCTGCATATACCTTGCTTGCCAAGGATAAGTCTTGATTCCTAAAACTATCTGCTCCCACGCAATCTGCTGCGTTGTCCTCCATGGCACGGAGCAAATTTTCGACACTGTCAGGAGCGAGCAATACGTCATCATCCAACATAAGGATGCAATCGCTTGTGATCTCGTTGTATGGCAGTGCACGCTGTGCCATCATCCCTTTCTTTACCCATACATATTCTTCTCTTCCGATTTGCTCAGTGGGTCTCTTATATCCTTCGGCTATATATACAACGACCTTTTCAGGTTGTATCGTTTGCCGGGTTATAGAGCGCAGCTCATCCAGATATTTTGTACCTGCTGTGCCTAATGTACGTATAGCTATCGAATAACTTAACATGTCTGCTGTGACTTATAGCGAATCAGCAGGTACAGGGCTGCACCAAACGGACTTGCACACAACGTGAGAATTTTTAGCGGCGAACGACGCAGCCAATAGCGGTCTCCCGCAATGATACTGGACGCCACGTAATGAATTGCCACACGGAAACGGTTTGACCATGTGTTGTGCACCAATTGCATCTCTAATATTCGCTGCTTCTGAAAACTGCGGGGACTATTCATGTATTGCTTCCAAATGCCGGCTGACATACTGTCCGAACCTATTTGATAATCCACATAGCATAGATTCTCGTTCAATAGCAAAATCGGATATTGATCGCATACCTGCATTGTCATATATACTGGATTGAAGTTCTTTTCTCCTTCAAAACCTTCCATTGGCGCAACTCGCTTTACCAGTTCAGTGCGGAGCACAGGTTTCGTATCTCCGAGGTGGAGCTTGTGAATATACAGGTCCATAAACCACACTTTATCCAGATCGTTCGGGAAATATCCGCCGATAGGAGTATCATCGAGATGAAAATCCAGTCCCATCAATCCGGCATATTCTTCTCCGCCTCTTTCTTTCCAACACCGCAAAATCTTTTCCACTCCATCGTCCGGCATATAATCATCGGAATCGATGCATACGCATAGCTCTGAATCAATATGGGTGTATGCCGTATTATATCCGGTGTATAGTCCGCCGTTCTCTTTGTAGATGTAGCGGAGTCGGATTACGTTCTCCTCCGCCCATTGTTTGGCAAGGTGAGCCGTATGATCCGTTGAACCGTCATCAATAATCAGCCACTCAAAGTCGTGACATGTTTGCCTGACAAGACTATCGTAAGTACGCACTAACGTATGTGCGCGGTTGTATGTTGGCGTGAATATAGTTAAGGCTGTCATTCTTTAATACAATTTGCCTATCATAAACATAAAGATAGTAAACGATGCATGCGCCAGTAGAGCTAGTCCTACTTTCTTATCTTGATCCTGCCAAATTGGGATGCGAATTAGAGCATAAGCTATAACAACGGGATACATGAACCAACTCAAGTAAGCGAATCGGTTAGAAAATGCGGAACGGATAACCATTACCCAGAAGGCATTAGATAATATGTACGTGTTGGCAAGAATGTTGAAAGACATATCTTGAATGCCCTTATATTCTGCTATATACCATGTTAGAGCTATCGGAACTGCACTATATAGTAAGAAATCCCATCGAAACCCCGTGTGTGAAAACTGGATTGCCCAACTGGATGACATAATTGCGTAATTGCTCATTCGTTCGTCGAAACCTAACGCGGAGAAGAAATTTGTAATCTGTGTTCCAAATATGAGTGAAAGTGCAATGGATACAATCCAAAAATATACGGCGGTGCGAGGCTTTCGGATAATAGTGGATGCAGCAAGGAATGTTACAATAGGTAATGTCATCGAGCGATGAACACTCATGGCAATATACATGAGTAGTATGGACGTAAACCATTTTTTATCTATACCATATGCCATTCCCAATAGCATAATACTTCCAGCAAGTCCGTTGCGTATTCCATTCGTGCCATATCCCCAGAATGAGAATGCTGATATAATGAACAAAAATGCCATCATCGGGTTTTCCTGCAAAAGTTTTCTACAGGTGGCGAAGCAAAGGTATATATATAAAAAGGCAACTAATAGGAAAAATTGTTGTGTTGACAGACCAAGGGACTTGCAGACAACCATTAATCCGGCGAATATCCATTCTGATTGCCCGATGGTAAAGTGGATAGCTGTATTTTCATATGTATGGGCGTACATCTTCATGTCAGAAAACAACCAACTGACAGGACGAAGCCCTACATACAAAATGAGTAGCATAGCCAAAAGAATGACAGGAATGGCAGAATGTTGTAGTTGCAGCCTGTCACATGAATCCGACGATGAATACACAAGACTATACCCGATACATACTGCAAACATCAGCACGTAAAAGATGGTGGAATAATATTGAATTGGAATAGTCTGAAAAATCACTTTATTAGTCTGTTCTTAAAATCTACTCCGACTAGTCTGTGTATGAGGCGCGTAACTTTTGCTTTATAAAAGGCCCATTTTCCATGTGGCGATTTACTATACCAATGGATGCTTACGGTGTTATTAGTCTTTTGCATTCTACCGGTAAGATCATCATACGGGCAAAGCCATTCGCGTGGAAGAATCTCTGCATTACAGACTGTTTGTCTCTCTCCATTCTTAACCAATCCATATGGGACTAATGCATCTGTGTTTAATTGTGGGCAGCCCGTAATCTCCGTCACTCTATCATATTGCT
>CALZOG010000019.1 GCA_945827635.1 uncultured Bacteroidales bacterium | reverse complement strand
AACTTCTCATCTGTTTTTACATATATACACACGCAAAAAGCGCAGACTTTTGCAGTTTGCTTATATTCGGTCTCTGAGGTGAACTGGAAAATACCTAACTATCCAAATATATCTACGGAAAAGCCCACGCTTGCGCATGAGCATTACGGCTTTTCCTTGGATAGTTTTAGTTTCTATAAAAGTTTCCAGTTCTTATAGAGACCAAGTATTAAGCTAAATGCTATTGTATATATGTCTTGAGCCGTTGTCAGCTCGGTTGTGCTATGTTATGTCATAAGTATGCTTTGATTGTTGTTATTTTATCAATTGCCAAACGCCCTTGACCTTAGAGTGCTCTTTGTTGATGTAGCCGTTTTCCTTCAGCCATACTGTGGCGCGTTCAATTGTACTATCATCGACTCCCAAATTATCTGCCATCTGTGCTTGCTTAATTTGGGGCTGTTGGCAAATTTGGTCAAATACATTTTTGATTGTTATTGTGGGAAATGCAGGTCTTTGAGTATTTTTCCCTCCACTTTGACTCATTTGTGTGTATTTTTGAGCATTTTGCCCATTTGCCTCATCATTTTCCCTCATTTTTGAGGGTTTTTGAATATGCTCGTCATCATTTTCCCCCATTTTTGAGGGTTTTATGTCAGATTCCGATTCTATGAGTCCTTGTTCGATAGCCGAAGCAATCAGCCGGTCGGGGATTGCAGACTTATGTTCAACAACCAATACGGCAGTTCCGTAGGAGAAATCATATTGCGGAGCACCATTTTCGTTGCGCATCAAGTCCTCTTGCACGCGGATAACACCACGGCTTTGGCGATTCACGAAGCCGAGCACTTTCATTGCTTCTGCGACTACTAAATTGCGGTAGTCATTGACATTGGGGAAATTCTCAATCGTGGCACGACCATACAAACCGCCATGATTCAGGATCTCTATGCGGTCGTCGTATTGATAGAACTGAATAGGTCCATTACTGGAGTAGTCGCGGTGGCAGATGGCGTTCATCAGCAACTCTCGCGTAGCCCAATACGGATAATCAATAACACTTTCCTCGCGTAACGCACTTACAGGAATAGGGCGACGGTTGATAATTGTTGTCTTGATGAATGTGTCCAATTCTTGCAACGAGACACACAAGTTCTCTTTGAACTCATGCTCCATTAGTATCTCACCGGCACGTGACGTGCCTTTATAGCGCACATATTGAATATATGCTCCGGGGAAGAGACGACGGAGGTTCTTGGCAAACAATAGCACTCCGGCATTGGTTGGACAGTCATAGCGTGTGTCGTAAAAACCAAGCGAACTTAATTGATATTTCACATCGCGTTTGTCGTTAATCAACTCTTCTTCCGGCATCGTTTTGGGTAAGTAATGATAGCGGAACAGATTCAGATCCAAATCATCTAGTGTCGCATTGAAATACGGCGTGGCATCAAATGTCAGTACGTTGCTGTTGCGCTTCTCCATTAACACTCGCTCATCGGCTTCGCTGGCTATGCCTTTGCGTGGTCCGACACGCACCCAAACTCTGCCCTTGTAACGAACAGGCGGGAACACATGCGGCTGCACCTCAACAGCCACAATGTCACCTTCGGGGAAGGAGATTTTCTCCACCACCATACTCGGTTGCGGCTGGATATTACCATCTGTGCGTATAGCTGCTACGTTCTTCAGTAACTCATCGGTCACATCAATAGAATGAATACTTCCATCATCATTCACGCCAAGAAACAGGTATCCAGGTTTGCGATTGTTTGGCAAGTCATTGGCGAACGCGCAAATAACCTGACCGAACTTATCCGTATTGGTCGTGCTGATTGTCCGTTCCACGCGGTCGCTTTCTAAATCTGTAAGCAATGCTCGTATTTCGCCGCTTGGTATCATAACGTCAAAATATATTACAATATCTGATTGTTGACATGAATTTTCAATTTCGCATACAAAGTTACAAAAAATTTCTTATATTTGCAAATGGACAAGCAAAATTTTGTTCCTTTTCTCAAAAAAAAAATATGTTTTTCATCAATAAGCCCTGAAACGCACAAATCTGGCACTGAAAATGAAAAAATCACTCCATGCCATACAGCCAATCGGTGTAGCAGCGCGGACAAGGGATAATGCCGGTGAGCGACGCTGACTGACCGGGACTAAGCTGCTGCGCACTGGTCGAGAAGTACTCCTGCGCTGCCGACTCCACACCGAACACTCCATCACCCAACTCTATCACATTCAGGTACACCTCCAGGATCCTATCCTTGCCCCAGAGCAACTCGATAAGCATCGTGTAGTACGCCTCAACCAGCTTGCGCACGTACGTACGAGCCGGTGTGCAGAACACGTTCTTGGACGTCTGCTGCGATATGGTGCTGCCACCCGCAACGATATATCCCGCACGACGGTTGCGATAAAAAGCATCGATCATATCCTCGCACGAGAAACCGCCGTGCTCGTAGTAGTGCGCATCCTCGCTCTCCACCACCGCGCTGATCATATCCGGCGATATGCGCTCCAGCGGCACCCAATCATGCCTGAGCGTCAGCCGTTCGCCGCGACCGAATGCCTCCGCCTTGCGCATAACCATCAGCGGAGTGAGCCTGACAGGCACAAACCGGTACAACACCACCAAGGCTATGCTCACTGCCATGAATGCAGCCGCGCAGCAGACGCAGAATCGAATGAAACGTTCCATAACCTTCAAATCTTCAAACCTTCAAACCTTCAAACCTTCAAACCTTCAAACCTTCAAACCTCTATGCTGCTACCGCAGCGCCTTGCCATGATCGTCGATCAATGTGCCGAAGCGGTCGGAGTATTCGCCAAACGAAGCAAAGAACACATGTCGAGTCTGAGCCTCGATCTTGTAGAACTGCGGAGGGGTGAGCACGTGGTAATGGCGATCCATCAGTCCGCGTTTGTCATTATAATCCACATACACGTAGCAGTCCGTCGGCTCGAAGATATCGTTGCCGTCCTTATCCTGCCTGCCGGTGTTATACTCCAGCGGCTCGATACGCTTATAGATAACCTTGTACAGCAGTTTGCCCTCGTAGTCAAACAGCCGCTGTATGCCATTGTGCTCCGTGGCTATCAACCCCTCCGACCAATCGACATCAATCGACTTGTACGCTCCGCGCAGCACAGGTTGGAGGTTGAAGTCATACACTATACACTCGTCACCCAGACGCGTGTTGTACAGCATACGTCCGTAACTCGTCTCGATCTGGCTATACACCGGCTCAAGCACCCACTGACAGGTAGTATCCAACAATCCTACATGTTCGTAATCGGTGCGCAGCACCAGGCGGTTCTTGTAGTACAGATACTCGTACTGCCCTGCTGCCGGAAGTCCATGCATGTTCACTTGCGAACCATCGCGGCGAAAGATGTACAGCGAGTCTTTGCTCGACATCACGCCGCGGTCGCAGGCAAACTCCCACGCCTTGTCAAACGACAGAGGAGTGAGCAACTCTGCCGTATTCAGATTGATATACGCGCGCCTGCCTTGCTTGGCGAGGATGGCTATCGAGTCACCCGGAGAGATATGCAGCCACTGGATGCTGTCCACCAGGATCGTACCCGATACCGGATCATAGATATGCGCACCGTGCTTGTAGCGCAAACCGTTGCGACCGATCTGCTCGCCGTACAGGTGCTTCTGTATAGCCTTGGGAGCAGAATGACCGCTGCGAATGAGTGAATAAACAGCTGCCGACAGCACCACCGGGGCACACAGCAGAAACAAACGTGTGGCTAACGAACGAGCCTGCCACCATGAGCGAACAGAGGCCCAAATGTTTGTGAGATCTTTCATATTGCTTTGCATTGATTTGGTAATTACGATGCAAAGGTACTGCTTTTATTTCACATCTGCAAGTTTTTTGCCCGCCAATGTACAAAACACAAAACAGCGTGTATGAAGTTGTTTCACACACGCTATTTTGTACACCTACCTACGCGTTCGGCAAACTGCGCTGCTTGCGTCGGGGACCCCCTGGGAGGAGTTATGGGTTATCGGTTAGGCCAAACAATGAAACTGATATTCCTGTACACCCGTTCATCCCAGAGTCCCATCTTCGTGCCGTTGCCATCAGGATCCATACACCACGCCATGGCACTGCTGCCTACCAGATAGATGGCATTGCTAACGCCTATATCCACCAGCGCCTGCGCAAAGTCGTGCAACGACTCCGGCGTCTGCGACTCCACCACCACTACTCTGCCCTCCAGTTCGCACAAGCCGCGACGAACAGACTTGTTCTTCAACTCGTTCTCTACCAGCAGCCCGTTGTCCACCAGCGGGTATTGGCGGAAGAAATATCCGTTCTGCTCCGTCGCCTGCTCAAACAGAGGCGAGTTGTCCGCCACGCCCACGGTAACTTGGTCGCCGATGATTGCGCAATAACCGCGCTTGCTCAGTCCACGGCTCAGCGGCTCACCGCGCAACACGAACGCACCTACTATGCCGCCGTTGTCCGCACGCACATCTGCCGCCTGAAAGAACAGTATAGCCCGCTCCCTGTGATCCGCCACACCGTAGCCGACCTCCAGGTGCGGAGTGCTGTTCAGCGGCGCATACACGCGCAGCGGTATATCGTTCACGGTCAGGTCACGCGTCAGCGTACCTACCGCTTGCAGCGAATCCAAACCGGCTATCCACTCGCGCAACGGGTGTGACTGCACTACCGCCTGCCGCTGCTCAAACGCCGACACACCGCCCTCTGCCTCCGCCACCGTGCGGCGGCCTAACCACAGCGCAACACCTAACGCCACACACGCCAACGACACCACAGCTACTGCCACAGCCAACCAACGCAGCCACGGCGATTTGCCACGAGCGGACGAACGCTCGACGCCTATCACGCGAATCTCACTGTCGGATATATTCTCATTGTTAATCATACGCCTGATTGCTCTATCAGATCCTTCAATGCCTTCAGAGCCTCCTTGCTGGCAGACAGGCTGTAGCGGTTCAACTGGCTATCCACCAATATCAACTGCTGCTTGGGCACATGGATATAATACACATAATTAAGATTGACTATCAGACTCTTGCCTATCCTGACAAAATGTCTGCTCAACTCCGGCAACTGCTCGGCTATCATACGCTCCACCTGACCTAACTGATAGGTCACCATACGCATCTCACCGCCTGTCTGCAGAAAATTGCAGTAATTTCCGTCGGATGATATATACAATATATGACTTGCCGCCACGCGCAGCAGGTCGTTCGACGTAGATATGATCAGATGGGTGTGGGGCATAACTCAACCAATTGCGATGCAAAGGTACAACAATTTTTGCAAATATGCAAGTTTTCTGCACAAAATTGTACAAATTATGCTTCTGAATGTACAAAATGCAATGATCCGGCAGAATAACAGAACTCCCGACCGCAAAGTCGGGAGTTCTTGTTAGTTGTCAAACGTCAAACATCAAACGTCAAACATCAAACGTCAAACATCAAACATCAAACATCAGACATCAAACGTCAAACGTCAAACATCAAACATCATTCATCAAATGCCCAGCGAAGCCTTGATAGCCGGTACGCGGGCTTCCGCCTCAGCGGTGCAGCGCTCGTAATCGGCACCCGTGAACGGTTTGCCGCTCTTGACAGGGATCTCAAAGTAGAACTTGATCTTCGGCTCCGTGCCCGACGGACGTACGCTGACCTTCAATCCGCCCTCGGTGAAGTACTGCAGCACGTTGCTCGTAGCGTTCAAAGGCATCTCGATAGCCGACTCTACCCACTGGCCATCCTTGAGTTCCTGCTGCTTGAGCAACTTGAAGTCTTTGATCTTAACGACTTTCTCGCCGGCAATCTCCTGCGGAGCGTTGGCGCGGTAGTTAGCCATCATTGCCTGAATCTCCTCGGCTCCGGTCTTGCCCGGACGAACAACGTTGATGGTGGTCTCGCGCTGGAAACCATAATCCTCGTAGATCTTCAGCAGATAATCGTAGAGCGTCATACCGTTATCCTTGGCGTATGCAGCAATCTCGCAGATCAGGCAGATAGCCGAAGGCGAACATTTGTCGCGAACTGCATCATACGGCAGGAAGCCGAAACTCTCCTCACCGCCACCGATATATTTGCGCTGGCCTTCCCACATACGGATACGGTTGGCTATCCACTTGAAGCCCGTATATTCGTCGGTGAGCGTAACACCCTGTGCGTCAGCAATCTTACGAATCAGTTCGCTGGTAACAATGGTCTTGACGATATACATATCGTCGCGCATCTTACCCAGACGCTTCATGTTGTTGATAATGTAGTAGTGGTACATGATGTTCGTCTGGTTGCCGTTGATGATCACCCACTCGCCCTTGTCGTTGCGGCAAACGATGGCTATACGGTCAGCATCGGGGTCACTGGCGATAACCAGATCGGCTCCAAGTTTGGTACCTAACTTCATGCCAAGAGTCATAGCCTCGGCGTTCTCGGGGTTAGGCGAAACAACGGTCGGGAAGTTGCCGTCGATCACCATCTGCTCGGGCACTACGTGGATGTTCTGGAATCCCCAACTGCGCAGGCACATCGGTACAATCTGGCGTCCTGCACCGTGCATAGGCGTATATACGATGTTCAGGTCCTTCTGGCGGAGGATAGAGTCCTGATCAATCATCACGGTCTTGACAGCCTGCATGAAGTCATAATCCATCTCGCCGCCGATGATCTCAATCAGGTCTTTGTTGGCCTCCCACTTGACGTCAGCAAGAGTCACTTTGTTCACCTCGTCGATGATTCCCTGATCATGCGGCTGCAGCACCTGCGAACCGTCCTCCCAGTATGCCTTGTAGCCGTTGTACTCCTTCGGGTTGTGCGATGCGGTTACGTTCACACCGCCCTGGCACTTCAGGTGACGGATAGCAAACGAGCACTCGGGTGTCGGACGCAGGCTCTCGAACAGATAAACCTTGATTCCGTTGGCAGAGAAGATGTTTGCCACGGTCTCGGCGAACAGACGTCCGTTGTTACGGCAGTCATGACCTACCACTACGGCTACGCGACCGTCTTGTACGTTCTTGAATCCACCTTCCTTCTGCACTTTGAGCATGTAATTCGCATAACCCTGTGTCGCCATAGCAACAATGTACTTGTTCATTCGGTTCGTACCGGGGCCCATAATACCACGCAAACCGCCGGTACCGAACTCCAGAGTGCGATAGAAAGCGTCGATAAGCTCGGTTTTGTCCTCAGCCTCCATCATTGCTTTCACTTGTGCGCGGGTCTCCGCGTCAAACGGTTCACGAGTCCAAGCCTCGGCCGTCTCCATAACTTTTTTCAGTTCTTCGTTCATGATAGTAGAGTTTTATATTATTATTTTGTATTTCTTATCGTTGATTTCAAATGTATCCGTCAGCCCCAGCGGTCTGTCAGCACCAGCGGTCTGTCAGCACCAAAGGTGCGTTCTGTCTTCTGTCAGCACCAAAGGTGCGGTCTGTCTTCTGTCAGCACCCAAGGTGCGGTCTCTCTTCTGTCAGCGCAGCGGTCTCTCTTCTGTCAGCGCAGCGATCTTTCGCTGCAGGCGGTCTTCTATTGCCGGCTCGCCGAGCGTGCTAACTATGTCATGGAAGAACGCGGCGAGCAGCAGTTGTCGAGCAACATCCGGTGCTATGCCTCGCTGCTGCATGTAGAACAGTGCCGACTCGTCGATCTGCCCTGTGCTGGCGCCGTGCGAGCACTTGACATCATCAGCATAGATCTCCAACTGTGGCTGTGTCTGCATCGTGGCAGCAGGTGAGAGCAGCACGTTTCTGTTCGTCTGCAAAGCCTCGGTGTGCTGTGCATGCGGTGCCACGATCAGTTCGCCCAGAAACGCGCCTTTGGCTTCACCCATGACGGCAAACTTCAGCAGTTGGTTCGATTTGCCGTTCGGCACGCTGTGCCGTACGCGCGTGTGTACACTAATATGTTGCTTGCCACTAAGTATGCCTAAGCCGTAGATGTACGTCTCAGCATGTTCGCCTGCCTGCTCGATATCCAGCAGCACGTTGCAACGTGTATCGGCATCTTTCTCCAGGCAGAACAGGTGAACAGTCAGCACACTGTCTGCCTCCTGGATGATCCGCCACTGCGCCGTTTCGTCAGACACGCAGGTTATAACCAGGTGCTTCTTCTCGCCCGTATGTAGTATATATTCGTTCAATTTACTCTAAACTCTAAACACTCAACTCTCAACACTCAACCCTCAACTCTCAACTCTAAACACTCAACCCTCAACTCTCAACCCTCAACCCTCAACACTCAACACTAAACTAATCCTGCGTATCCGGTCTGCTCAAGTTCAAGCGCCAGTTCTTTTCCTCCTGTGCGAACGATCTGTCCGTCGGCGAGGATATGCACAAAGTCGGGCACGATATAGTCCAGCAGTCGCTGGTAGTGTGTAATGACTATTGTGGCGTTTTCGGGTGTGTGCAGTTTGTTCACTCCTTCGGCAACGATACGCAGTGCGTCGATATCCAGCCCGGAATCCGTCTCGTCGAGGATAGACAGGCAGGGTTCGAGCATTGCCATCTGGAAGATCTCGTTACGTTTCTTCTCACCGCCCGAGAATCCCTCGTTCACGCTGCGCCCTGCCAGTTTGTTGTCGAGTTCGACGAGTGCACGTTTGGCACGCATCAGTTTGAGGAACTCGCCTGCAGAGAGTGCAGGTAGCCCCTGATGCTCACGTTTGGCGTTCACGGCGGCACGCATGAAGTTCGTCATGCTCACACCGGGTATCTCCACAGGGTACTGAAACGACAGGAACAGCCCCTCCCTCGCGCGCACCTCCGGCGGCATACTGAGCAGGTCCTTGCCGCGAAAGATCACCTCGCCCTCGGTAACCGTGTAGGCAGGATTACCGGTGAGCACGGCGCTGAGCGTCGATTTGCCGGCACCGTTCGGACCCATGATTGCATGCGTCTCGCCTGCGTTGATCTGCAGGTTGACACCTTTCAGTATTTCTTTGCCTGCTATGGAGGCATGTAAATTACGTATTTCTAAAACCAAGTTATTTACCATTTGGTCATTTACCATTTACTCTTTATTGGGTTATTTTCTGATTTTCTATTCACCAATCACACTCATCAGTACCTTGCCTACCTCCTGCAGCGTGCCGGGGTTGACATTGCGCATATCATCGCTGTGCGTGTGCCACCACCAGGCAAAGCCTGTTTCCGATCCGGGCACGTAGTGGATAATATCCACGCAGGGGATCTTGGCTATCGTGTTGACGTAATAATGATCATCGGTTATCGGGTACGAGCGTGTACTAACGAACCGGTGTCCGTAGCCTAATTGCTCAGCCGTGTGCCAAATCTTATCCACGTATCGCTTGGCATACTGCTCGCTGTAATACTCACGCGGGAACGATGCGTTCGGGTCGCCTACCATGTCAAGGAGTATGCCAAAGGCATAGACCGCTTTCGACTCTCGACTTTCGACTAACATCCTTGCCCATAACTGTGCACCGAGGCACCAGGTGTGCTCGCGTTGCTTGCCGGTATAGAACTGCGGCGTACCCATATCCTCGCAATCGAACAGCACTATCTCCACCGGTCGCTTGCGTTCGCTCAGGTTCTGCCACTGGCGTGCAACCTCCATAAGCACACCTACCCCGCTCGCTCCGTCGTTGGCACCGGGGATAGGTGACATCCGGTGACTATAATCCTCCTCCTGATCCGCCCATGGCCGGCTGTCGTAATGTGCGCAGAGCAGTACGGTTTTCTCGCCTTGGTAGGCTGAGTCGGCAGGCAGATGTGCGCAGATGTTCGCCACGTGCTGCCACTCACCATCGTAACGCATAACCTCGCCGGTCTGGATCTCCACCGTTGCGCCGAATCGCTCGAGCGTGCGTCCGATGTACTGCACGCAATCGTGATGCGCGTCGGTGCCCGGCACGCGCGGACCGAACGCCACCTGCGCGGCTGCATAGGCGTACGCGCTATCACCGCTGAACGACAGACCGCTGGCACTGACAGAAGACTCACCGCTTTCGCTGACAGACCGCTTCGCTGACAGACCACAGCCCGACAGCAGCAGCGTGCACGACAACAACAGGTATTTGAGGTTACGTATGTGCATTCACTATTTTCGTTCTGGATTTTTCGTGAAAACAAAACACTTAGAAATTGTGTTCACTGATGCTCCTATGCTCCTGAATCGCAAGAATAGTCTTGGCAATAGGCAGCGCCATGCTGACAACTTTGATCTTCGGGCAGCGAGTGTTGTCGAACGGTATAGAGTCGGTTATGACGAGTTCGTCCAGTTCGCTCTCCATCACTTTCTTGCACGCGTCGCCGGACAGCACGCCGTGCGTGGTTATGGCACGTACGCTGCGCGCTCCGGCTTCCCGCATCACCTTGGCAGCCTTGCAGAGCGTGCCGGCGGTATCAACTATATCATCGATGAACACCACATCCTTGCCCGCCACATCGCCGAGCACACGTATCTCGCCAATCTGGTTCGCACCGGGTCGGTACTTGTAGCAGATCACCATCGGCACCTCGCGCCCGGTATGCAGATGAATCTTCTTGCAGAAGTTCGCAGCGCGCTTCGAGCCGCCCACATCGGGCGAGGCAATGATCAGGTTGTCGAGCTCCAGATGTTCGACGTACGGCGCAAGCACATTGCTGCCATATAGGTGATCGACAGGAATATCGAAGAATCCCTGAATCTGCTCGGCGTGCAGATCGACCACAATCACTCGGTCGGCACCTGCCACCTGCAGGATGTTCGCCACGAGCTTGGCACCGATGCTGACGCGCGGCTTGTCTTTTCTGTCCTGCCGCGCCCAACCGAAGTATGGTATGACGGCAATGACCTTGTAGGCGCTGGCGCGCTTGGCCGCATCAATCATCAGCAGCAGCTCCATCAGGTTGTCTGCCGAAGGGTTAGTGGACTGAATCAGATAGACTGACTGTCCGCGTACTGAGTCCTCAAACGTGGCGGCATACTCTCCGTCGGAAAACCGCTCGATCTTGACCTGCCCAAGCTGGCAGTTAAGATGTTCGCACACGCGCTGCGCGATAGCCGTTCCCTGACTACCGGCAAAGACCTTAAAAGGGTTAGCTTCTATGAGCATATAATGGTTGAATTTATTATCCGGCTACAAAGGTACGAAAAAAAATTGACATTTGCAAACTTTCACGCAGAAAAATTGCACTGCTGTGCATTTTTTAGCGCAGGAGTGCCTGTCTATGCTCGCATAAAGGCAGGTGGCAAACTGCGGCAGTTGGGTAGTTGGCGTTGCATAAATTCCGCGATTGAGAGGTTGCGGGATTTTTTTTGGCACGAAAATTTGCAAATGTCAAAAAGTTTTTGTAAATTTGCAGGTGCAAAATGCGTAAATACAGTTATGTTTAATCTATTCAACACAAATATGGCAAATCCAACACAACAATCCGGTACGATGTACAATGCTATCACGTCCGGAAGCAAGATCATCGGTACAATCATCGCGGATGGTGATATCCGCATCGACGGCACCGTAGAAGGCGAGATGCAGTGTACAGGCAAGGTAGTAATAGGCGAGAAAGGTCTGATCAAGGGCACCGTATCCTGCCAGAACGCAGAGATAATGGGTACGCTGGACGGCAAGATCGTCAACAGCCAGACACTGGCGCTGCGTGCGACAGGAAAGATCAAAGGCGAGGTGCAGACCCAGACGCTGATCGTTGAACCGAACGCACAGTTCAACGGCTCGTGCCAAATGCCCGCAACACAGAGCAAACCTGCCACAGGGAAATAAAAACGAACACGGAAATACACGGAATATACATTACTCCGTGAAAATCCGTGAAAGTCCGTGTAGAATAAAATCAGATTATGCGAATCAAACCATTCAGGGGTATACGTCCCCCAAAGGCGCTTGCCAAGCAGGTGAGCAGTCGTCCGTACGACGTACTGGATTCAGCGGAAGCCCGCGCCGAGGCAGCGGGTAACCCGATGTCATTATACCATATCATCAAGCCGGAGATCAACTTCGAACCCATGGCTGACGAACACGATCCGCGCGTATATGAGAAAGCGGCGGAGCAGTTTAGGCTGTTCAAGGACAAAGGCTGGCTGGTACAGGACGAGCTGGAGCGGTACTACGTGTATGCCCAAACTATCCCTGATGGTCACCCGCTGGCGGTGAACGGCAAAGGTCGTACGCAGTACGGATTGGTAGTAGCTGCGTGGGTGGACGATTATATGGAAGGTCGCATCAAGAAACACGAACTGACGCGTCGCGACAAAGAGGACGACCGGATGCGACATGTGCGTGTGAACAACGCGAACATCGAGCCGGTGTTCTTCGCCTACCCTCACCGCAGCGATCTGGATGCTATCGTTGCCCGCGTGACGAGCACAGAGCCGGAGTATGACTTCATGTCGGATCATGACGGTTTTCGCCACACGCTGTGGGTGATCAGCGATCCGGCTACGATAGCCACGATCACACGCATCGTTGGAGATATACCTGCGATGTACATCGCTGACGGTCACCACCGCAGTGCAGCCGCAGCACGAGTGTGTCAGGAGTTAAAGGAAGAAAGAAGACAGACCGCTAACGCTGACAGAAGACAGACCGCTGGAAGCACCCCACAGCATGTTATTTGTGGGGACCCCGCTACGCTGACAGAAGAGAGAAATCAGATGCCTGAGTATGAGTTCTTTCTGGCTGTATGCTTCCCCGACAACCAGCTCTATGTGATGGATTATAACCGTGTGGTGCGCGACCTGAACGGCATGACTCCCGAGGACTTCCTGCAGAAGTTGGAGCAAAACTTCCTGGTGGAGGACAAAGGCACAGCCATCTACCGTCCGGAAGCATTGCACACGTTTGCGTTGTACATGGCAGGCAAGTGGTACAAACTGACTGCCAAACCCGGCACGTACACCGATGATCCGATAGGCGTGCTGGATGTGACCGTATCGAGCAACCTGATACTGGATCAACTGCTCGGTATCAAAGATCTCCGTTCGGACAAACGTATCGACTTCGTGGGCGGCATACGCGGCCTGCAAGCCTTACAAGACCGTGTGGACAGCGGCGAGATGGCTATGGCACTGGCGCTCTACCCCGTGACCATGCAGCAGATCATCGACATAGCCGACAGCGGCAACATTATGCCGCCGAAGACCACATGGTTCGAACCCAAACTCCGTAGCGGACTCGTGATTCATGAGTTGGGGTGAGAGTTGAGAGTTGAGAGTTTAGAGTAGTTAATAAAGTAGATAGTTGAAAAGTTATAACGTATATATATTCGTATTGTTGGCTGCATTGCTGTGCTCATGCAGCATTCAACAGCGTGTGAAGAAAGCCGACAAGAAGTACGAGATCGGCGAGTATTACGATGCGGTACAGATATACAAGCAGTGCAACAAACGCATCAATGCCAAGAAGCAACGCGAACTGAAGGCACATGTCAGTTTTCGCCAAGGCGAGTGCTGCCGTATATTGAACGACACCAAAGCCGTTAGCGCCTACGCCGCAGCGATCAAGTACAAGTACCCGGACAGCATCGTGTATCTGCGTCACGCCGAGGCGCTGATGTACCAAGGTAAATACAAGGATGCGGAGAAGTCGTTCACAACCTATCTGGAGTCGCACCCCGACGATTACCATGCACAAGCCGGCGTGTATGCCTGCCAGAAAGTAGGCGAGTGGAAGACCGTTCCCTCGCGCTACAAGGTGCAGGTAGCCAAGGATTTTGCTGCCAAGCGTTCGTCAAGTTTCGCTCCGGCATTCATTGGCGACAATCCTGATGCGCTGATGTTCACCACCAACCGGCAGGAGCGCACCAAAGGCAAACAGAAGAAAACCGTTCGTCCGAGCCCCGTGACCGGTCAACAGCTGTTCAAACTCTACTCTGCCCGCAAGAACGCCTCGGGCAGGTGGGAAGATATCGAGCCTGCCGAAGGGTTGTACGGCGAGCAAGCGTCAGGCGCAAAAGCCGAGAACGACAGCACATCCAACAGCAAAGCCGCACCGGCAGAGATGGGCGTGTGCTGCTTCAGCCGGGACGGCAAAACGATGTACTTCACCTACTCGCGGCCGGTGAACGGTCAGGATCTGGGCGCACGCATCTACACCTCTACCCGCGCTTCGGGCGAGTGGAGCGAGCCGCAGGAGCTGGTGCTGTTCAAGGACAGCAGCATAACCGTAGGTCACCCCGCATTGAACGCCACGGGCGACACGCTGTACTTCGTATCCGATGCACCGGGAGGGTATGGCGGCAAGGATATATGGTTTGCGGAGTACGACGGCACAGAGTGGTCAATGCCCATCAATTTAGGCAAGCAGATCAACACCTCCGGCGAGGAGCTTTACCCCACCATACGCAACAACGGCACACTGTACTTCGCCTCCACAGGTCACCCGGGCTACGGCGGATTGGATATCTTCAAAGCCGAGCGCGACACAACAGCCGTGGACAGCATTAGCGGCCTGGGCTGGGCGGTATATAACATGGGCGCACCGTTCAACACCAACGGCGACGATTTCGGTATAACGTTTGCCGGCAACGAGGAGCAGGGCTTCTTCTCCTCCAACCGCGGGCAGCGAAAAGGACTCGATCTGCTGTACAGTTTTATCCTGCCGGAGATGGAGTTCATCGTAGAAGGCACGGTTGCGGACAACAACGGCGAGCCGATAGCCGACGCCTCGATCCGTCTGGTGGGAAACAACGGCACGAACACCAAGCTGCAGGTTCGCCGCGACGGCACGTACAAGATCAAACTGCAACGCGACACAAAGTACGTCATGCTCGGCACGGCACGAGGCTACCTGAACCAGAAGCAGGAGCTGAACACACTCGGGCTGAAGGACAGCAAGACCTATACGCAGGACTTCACCCTGTCACCCATCAGCAAGCCCGTAACGATGGATAATATCTTCTACGAGTTCGGCAAGTGGGATCTGACACCAGCCTCGGAGACAGGTCTTGCATCGCTCGTCAAACTGCTGAGCGATAACCCGAACATCACCATCGAGCTCTCCGCCCACACCGACTATATCGGCAACGACGCAGCAAACAAAGAACTATCCGCCAAGCGTGCACAGAGCGTGGTGAACTACCTGATCAGCCACGGCATAGAACGCGAGCGACTGACGCCGGTGGGCTACGGCGAGGAGAAACCTGTGGTGGCGGACGCAGCGCTGCACCAGAAGTACAAGTTTATTCCTGCCGACCAGGAGCTGACCGAAGAGTTCATCAGCAGCCTCAACAGCGATCAGCAGGATATATGCAACCAGATCAACCGCCGCACGGAATTCAAGGTACTCAGAACAACGTATAAGTTGTACTAATATATCAGCCAAGATTGGCTGATTCACCCTATACTACAATGATACAATACTTAGAACTTTGCCAACGTGTGCTCAATGAGGGCGTACAAAAGACTGACCGCACCGGCACGGGCACGATCAGCGTGTTCGGCCACCAGATGCGTTTTCACATGGCAGACGGGTTTCCGCTGCTAACTACGAAGAAACTGCACCTGAAGTCTATCATCTACGAACTGCTATGGTTCCTACAGGGTGACACGAACGTCCGTTACCTGCAAGAGCACGGCGTGCGTATATGGAACGAATGGGCGGACGAGAACGGTGACCTGGGACCCGTATATGGCCATCAGTGGCGGTCGTGGCCCGACTACAAAGGCGGCACGATCGACCAGATTAGCCAGGTGGTGGATATGATCCGCAAAACTCCCGACTCGCGCCGGCTGATTGTCAGTGCATGGAACGTAGCCGAGGTGGATACAATGGCTCTACCGCCGTGCCACACCTTGTTCCAGTTCTATGTGGCGAACGGCAAACTCAGCCTGCAACTCTACCAGCGCAGCGCGGATATCTTCCTGGGCGTGCCGTTCAACATTGCCTCCTACGCCCTGCTTCTGCAAATGATGGCACAGGTCACAGGATTGGAGTGCGGCGACTTTGTCCACACCTTCGGCGATGCACATATCTACCTCAACCATCTGGAGCAGGTACGTCTGCAACTCACTCGCGAACCGCGACCGCTGCCAAAGATGCTGATCAACCCCGACGTAAAGTCGATCTTTGACTTCCACTACGAGGACTTTACATTAACCGATTATAACCCGCACCCGCACATCGCGGGCGTGGTGGCAGTGTAGTTCTATCTACTATCCGACTTTATTAAACTCTCAACACTCAACACTCAACTCTCAACACTCAACTCTCAACACTCAACACTAAACACTCAACTCTCAACAAAAATGATATCCATTATTGTAGCTATAGCTGAGAATTACGCCATTGGCAAGCAGGGCGGATTGTTGTGCCACTTGCCGGCTGACCTGCAGCACTTCAAGCAGATCACCCAAGGGCACACGGTGATCATGGGCGAACGGACGTACCTGTCGCTGCCCAAACACCCACTGCCCAACCGCAAGAACATTGTGATAAGCGACAACCCTGCATTCGATGATCCGCAGGCTATCGTGGTGCGCTCCATTCCAGAGGCACTCAAGCACGTGGAGGCCAACGAAGAAGCGTTCATCATTGGAGGAGGAATGGTGTATCGGCAGTTCATGACGATTGCCGACAAACTGTATATCACCCATATCCACCACACCTGGGAAGATGCTGATACGTTCTTCCCCGTGATTGAACCTGCTGTATGGCAACAGATCGCTGCTGAGCGCCACGAGGCGGACCAGAACAATCCCTACCCCTACACCTACGCTGAGTATGTGAGGATATAAGGAATTATAGGCTTTGAGTGCAAAGCACGTTCTTTCAGTGAGTGTAGCGAACGGTCTTTCGACTGTCAACAGATTTTGGCACGGTTATTGCAACGGTTAGAGAAGACACTAAAATTGATGAATTATGAGAAGATTGAGTTTTGTATGTATAGCAGTGCTGAGTAGCATCTGCCTTTGGGCTGCGCCTTACACAGCCAAGATTGAGCACGTAACCGTGTTCACCAACGGTGCAGAGATTCAGCAGCGCGTATCGCTTCCGTTGCAGGCTGGCGACAACACAGTGGTGATTGAGAACATTTCACCGAACATCAACGAGCAGTCGTTGCAGATAGCCTTGGGCGGCGGAGTGATCGTGCAGAACTATGCTTTCTCAACCGACTATCTGAGTGCTGACAAACGCAAGATGAACACCGCCGCACTGGAGGATAGCCTGAACCTGGCACAAGACGCTCTGGCAGATGCCGAGAGACGCATCAGCACGCTCACGCAGATGCAAACGCTGCTGCAGGCTGGCGTCAACGGCAGCCTAACGGCTAACACGGGTGTTACCACTGCCACAATTGACAAGAACCTGCAGTATTTCCGCACCAACGCGCTCGAACTCGCCAAGCAATTGGACGCCACCAAGGCTGAAAAGGCTAACCTCGACAAACGCATCAAAGCCCTGCAACAGCAGATTCGCGAGACAGGCGGACTGAAGATCGGCAAATCGGGCATTGTTACCCTGCAGGTGAACTCACCCAAGAAGCAGACGATCAACGCCGGAGTGACATACTTCACCCACGCGGCACACTGGTTCGCAACCTACGACCTGAACATCACCGATCTGCACTCGCCTGTCGGGCTGGTGATGAAAGCCCACGTGACACAGACAACAGGATTGGATTGGAAGCAGGTCAATCTGACTCTATCCACCGGTTCGCCCGCACGCAGCAATGCTGCACCCGAACTAAGCACATGGTGGCTGCAGCAGCAACATAACGTGTACCGCAGCGCCAAAACAATGGCATTGGGTACTGCTAACTTCGCCGTGATGGATATGGCGGAAGAAGAAGAGGTGGCATACGAAGCACCGGCTGCATCTATTCAGAACTACGTAGCCCAGAGCGAGCAGGCACTGAGCGTGGAGTATGCAATCAGTCTGCCATACACCATTGACGGCAATGGCAAGGAGCAGATCATAGCCCTGCAGGAGCGACAACTGAAAGACGTAACGTACAACTACTACGCCGCACCCGCTCTGGACGAGCAGGCGTATCTGGTAGCATACATCAATGGATGGCAAGAGCAGCAACTGCCCGACGGACGCGCCAACCTCACCTATGCCGGCACATACTTCGGCGAAACGTTGCTTGCCGCCAACAGCAGCGAGGCACGCGTTAGACTCACACTGGGCGACGACAAACAGATCAAGATCAAACGCGAGAAAACAGCCCACAACAGCAAGACCAGCGGCAGCAACACACAAGTAACGTACACCTTCACCACAACCGTGCGAAACGACAAACGTGAGGCGATAAACCTCACCCTGAAGGATCGTTACCCGGTTAGCACAGCCAAAGAGATACAGGTTAGCGTGAGCGACAAGTGCACGCACCCCACAACCGAAAACAAACAATCCGGCATACTCACATACGAACTCAACCTCGCACCGGGCGAGACACGTACCATCGAGTTGAGTTACACCGTGAAGTACCCCAAAGATTGGAGAATAAACTTATAATACCGTCAGCCAAACTTGGCTGACAATACATCACACCACTCAGCTATGAAAAGAACCATTTTGTACATACTACTGCTCGGCAGCACGCTGTTGTACGCCCAAGAGGCAACGCAGCAGACCGGCAGTATTCAGGGCACCGTGGTGGACAGGCAGTCCGGACAGATTCTCGAGATGGTTGCCGTGCAACTGTTCACATACTCCGGCAACGACTCAACGATGGTCGGCGGTGCACAGACGGACATGGAAGGCTACTTCTACTTCATGAAAGTCAAACCCGGCAAGTACAAGATCGTTCTTTCATCGTTGGGCTACAACACACGGATCGTTCCTGTCGAACTGACTGCTGACAACATGTTCCGCGAGATGGGTAAGATCAGCCTCACCGAAAACGTGCAGGCGCTGGCGGAGATTGACGTGAAAGGGCACGCTGCGGAAATGACTGTCAAGGGCGATACCATCGAGTACAACACCAACGCCTACAGGATGGAGGAAACAGCGGTGGTGGAAGATCTGCTCAAAAAGATGTCAGGCGTAACGGTGGACAAAGAGGGCAACGTGACCGTCAACGGCGAGACAATCAAAGCCGTGCGCGTGGATGGCAAGAAGTTCTTCGGCGATGATGTGCAGACCGCCACCAAGAATATACCTGCCGACATGATCGAGAAGATCCAGGTGCTGGACGAGAAGAGCGAGACGGCAAAGCTGACAGGATTCGAGGATGAAGAAAGCTCGCGCGTGATTAACCTCACTCTCAAGAAAGACCGCAAGCAGGGGCTGTTCGGCAACTTTAATGGCGGCTTGGGTGCCGACCTCGTAACGGATGATGGCAAGTGGTTCAACTACAGCAACCCGACTTTCGGGGCTACGGCTGCCGACAGAACAAAGCACTTCTTTCAGAACGATTTCCGCTACTCCGCAGGGTTGTTTATGAACATCCTGTCGGAGAACAGCCAAAGCACGATCATCGGCAATGCCAACAACACCAACGAGATCCGTATGGGACGCGGGCGAGGCGGATGGGGCGCCAACAACCAGGGCATAACCTGGGCAGAAAATATCGGCGTGAATACGAACATCGACTTCAGCAGCAACGTGCCGGGACTATTGTTCGGCGGCGACGGACAGTTGGCGCACTCGTCCAACAACACACAAGCCCTGTCGAAGAAAGATACCTACTCCAAGGGAAGCAACTACCTGCAGAACGAAACATCTGGATCGCTCGCCAACACATGGGACGCCAACCTGCGACTCGAACTCGAGTACACTATCGATACCGCTAACAAGGTCCTCATACAGCCGCGACTGAGTTACACCAACACCTGGCAGGACGCAGTTAACAGGTATGTGAACGGGCAATACACCGAAGGATCAGACACCACGATCATCAGCAACGGTAGCCAGACCAAGAACAGCAACAGTCAGGACATCACCGGCAAGATACAGGTGATCTACACCCACTCGTTTGCCAAACCCGGACGCAAACTGACACTGACAGGCAATGCCGGCGTAACGAACACCAAGGGGCACACCGATACCTACGCATACGACAATCTGGGCGACAGCATTCTGGTGAACCAGTACACCAACAGCGGCAATACATCGGTCAACTATAGCCTCCGAGCCTCGTTTATCGAACCGCTATACAAACGCGAACACCTGCTGGAGATAGCTGCAATGCTGAGCGGCAACAACCGCACCTCTAACAAGAGCCAGTACGACATTGGCGCAACGGATACAACATACAACAACGACTACAGCAACCACCTGCTCAACGACTTTTACACCGAGCAGGCTGAACTGAACTACCAGTGGAAGCACGAGAAGTTCAACCTCACCGCCGGCGCCAAAGGACTGTTTTCGCAGACGCGCTCGCGTACCTACTATGGCGCACCGGGCGCATACGTGTTGCAGCGGGACACACTGCTGAACGTGTTCAACATTTCGCCGAACGTGAACTTCCGATACAAGTTCGGCAAGAAGGAGTTTGCACGCCTACGCTACAACGGCACAACGCAGCAACCTACGATCAGCCAACTTGAGCCCGTGCGGAATAACTCCGACGCAATGAACGAAACGGTCGGAAACCTCAGCCTGAACCCTGCGTTCCGGCATAGCCTGCACCTGATGTACTCGAAGTTCGACCAGAACCAGTTCTGGAGCCTAATGACCGGCTTGCACGGCAATATGACCAAGGACGCACTCGTCGGCAACACGATATACGACGAAACAGGCAAACGCTACCAGCAGACAGTCAACGCCACCGACCTGCCCTACGACGTGAGTGCTGACCTGATGTTCAACACGCCGTTTGCCAACAAAATGATGCAGTTCAACACGCGCACGAGCATCAGTTATAACAGCCGCGTCAGTTATGTGTCGCGCGAGCACACCGCTGCTGAGATCGCAGCAATGATTGCTGCCGACAATCTCGCACTGGGCGACAAGTCGCTGACAGGCAACCTGCAGGTCAGCGAGAATCTTACCCTCCGCCTCACCCACGACATTGTGGACATTGGCGTTGTAGGGGCGTTCAACTACAGCCGAACGCAGAACAACCTGAGTGCTGCCACCCAAAGCAACGTGTTCAATTGGTCGGTTACGGGCGACATAAGCTTCAACCTGCCCAAGTCGTGGAAGATTGGCGCAGACTGCAGCTATACGGCACGTTACGGCTACGGATTTGCCGACCCCAACGAGGTGGTGCTCAACGCCAATATTTCCAAGAGCTGGTCCAATGCCACACTCACAATCAAGGGCTACGACCTGCTCAACCAGAGAAAGAGCATAGTGCAGGTCATTGGCGAGAACTACGTGCAGTACAAGGAGTACAACTCGCTGCAGACATATGTCATGCTCACGTTTACCTACAAACTGAATAGGATGGGAGGACTGAAAGCCAAAGGTTTTGCAGGGCATATGCAAGAGATGATGGAAACCGGCAAGACGCCCGGCAAGGGAGGTACGCCCCCCATGGGACCACCGCCGGATAGATAATGGAAATGAAAAAACGTTCCGTTCCATCGGGGGTTTATCGAGGGTATATCGAACCTTTATCGAGGGAATATCGGGAGTGATACGTAATGCAAAATGCGAAACTATAAAATACTATAATGCTGAATCTACTGTATATAACTTGGGACGTTGATCCTATCCTCCTTCACTTCGGTGACGGAGGAATTCGCTGGTACGGATTGCTGTGGGCTATAGGAATGTACCTGTGCTACATGGTTCAGGTGCGCCTGTACAAACATGAGAATTGCCCCGAGGATTGGGCAGACAAGATCTTCCTCTGGATGGCTCTTGGCGTGATTATCGGTGCACGTATAGGCCACTGCTGGTTCTACGAGTGGCACGATGTTACCCAGCCTTGGATGGCTAACTACTGCCGCGCAATGAACATCAGCACCGAGCCTATCCAACTCTTTGCATGGACGTTCAACTACCGTAACCCGTACATCGAACACCCCTTCTACCTGCTCAAGATTTGGGAGGGAGGACTATCGTCACACGGCGGTGCGATAGGTCTGTTCATCGCCGCTTGGCTGCTCAACAAGAAGCACTTCAGCAAGGAGCCTAAGTTCCACACATCGATGATCTGGATACTCGACCGCCTGTGCATCGGCGTAGGTATAACAGCCACACTTATTCGCCTGGGCAACCTGATGAACTCCGAGATCTACGGCGGACCGACTGACCTGCCTTGGGGATTCATCTTCGTACGGGACGGTCAAACTGTACCATGCCACCCTACGCAGATCTATGAGATGCTGTACTGCATCGCGGCACTCATAACAACGCAGGCTATGTATCACTACGGCAAAGCATATCGCCGAGAGGGACTGCTGCTCGGAACGTTCCTGCTCATAGTGTTCGTCACACGATTCATGCTGGAGTTCATCAAGAACGACCAGGAGGCTTTCGAAGCCGGACATCTGCTCAATATGGGACAACTGCTCAGTATTCCGTTTATTATACTTGCTGGATGGCTCGTAGTACGCGCCTTCCGACGACCGATGAATCCTGACACGGCTACAAATTGAAAAGACAAAACTTACATAGTATATGGAAGAGAGGACTTGTAGCCCTTTCCATTTTCATTGTTCAATTTTCAACTCTACACGCTAACGACACGCTTGTCGTTATGCATCAGTACGCCGATACGCTCAAGTTGCAGGACGCGAAGCAGACCGTTCAGTTCAACAACGACGATATGCTGCTTGCCCTCATTGCCGAGCAGAGCAGGCTGATTGCCGACTCACTGGCTGCCATCGACAGCACGCAAATGGATAGCAACGAGGCTATGCAACGACTGCTGGCTATGAAGGACAAACTCCGCCGCGACTCACTCCACCTCGACTCGCTGCGCATCGAGGCTATACGGCAGGAAACACAGCAGATAGCGAACTACATCGGCGTACAAACAGAGGTACAGGACATACGCATCGAGAAGCATATCTTCCGCGACGAAGAAGAGGACAGAGCGGATATACGCCGCGCTATACAGCAGCAGTACTCGCCATGGTTAAAGGAGGCACGCACACTCGTGCAGTTCACCCAGAACTATATCTCGCCCAACTGGTACAAGGGAGGTAACTCCAGCCTGGCAATGCTCACTATACTCAAGGGAGATATCAAGTACAAACAGGGCAACTTTGTCTGGGAGAACACTGGCGAGTGGCGAATGGGTCTTTCTACTACCGGCAAAACTGACACCGTACACAAGGTCAATGTCACCGACGACCAGTTCAAGATCTACTCCAAAGCAGGATACGAGGTCTATAGCAAACTGTTTGTGTCGGCTGCCGTGGATTTTCAGACCACTCTCCTACCCTCCTGGAAAACCAACAGCCAGCAACTCAAATCTGCTATTATGACGCCAATACGCTTCAACATGACTGCCGGTATGGATTACAAGCCTGTTGATTGGGTGACGATCAACTTCTCGCCGGTGAACTTCAAGTTGGTGCACGCTGCCATAAGTGACTCGATGCGCGTGCAAGTGACGGATTTCGGTATCGACAAAGGCAACAAAACCTTGGCGGAAATCGGTAGTTCGTTGCGCGTGGAAATGAAATACAAGCCCTTGCGAGAGATTGAACTCTACAGCCTTTTGTACTTGTACACCAACTACCGGCAAGTGGAGTTCGATTGGCAGATCGAGGTGGACTTTATCATCAACCGCTTTCTGTCCACCCACCTCACGCTGCATCCGCGATTCGACTCTACCGTCAAATCAACCGAACCCCAGCACTTGCAGTTCAAGGAGTTGCTGTCCATCGGTTTCAACCACCGGTTCAGATGAGCCTTATTAATTCATCAGCCAAACTTGGCTGATTCGGTATATGAGACGTTATCTACAAATAATCATTGCCCTACTCTGCCTCAGTGCTGAGTTGTGCGCTGCGGATTATCTCGGCCGCGTAGTGGACGAGAAAGGCGAACCTGTCGGTTATGCTACCGTCTATATGGCAGACGATCCGATTATCGGCACCGCTACCGCCAACAACGGACTTTTTCACCTCTCCACCGATCTGCCGCCCTACGCCGAACTTATCGTGTCGTTCATCGGATACGAGAAGCAGACCCTGTTCCTCAAAGACCTCTCCGCTACCAATGACTCGCAGGCTGCCGACACCACCGTGATTGTGCTCAAAGAGCAGCCTATACACCTCGAGGAGGTGGTGATTGCCGCCAAGCCGCAGAAGCAGAAGAACAAACGCAAGCGCACGCAGGAGTTGCTCGCGGCCGTCTATGCGCAGATGCAAGCCGACTTCCCGCTCACCAACACAGGCTATCAGATTGTCAGCGACGTGCGCATGGACGCAGAGGACGAGCCATGGGGAATGGAGCAGATGATCGCACACGTGATAGTTATGCCGCAGCAGGGACATATAGTTAAGGATCCGCGCAACGGCAAACGCTCCGTGGTGCCTACCGACTCATCGCAGTTCGACGGCAAGTTTTGCAAGCGTTATGTTGATGCGTCTATCCGAGCCTTGGCAGACACCATACTCGCCGACGACAAGATCGATGCGGTCCACCCATACGCACGCAAGGCGGCGAACGCCGTGGACTCAGGAGTAGTGGTACACCGCGCGCTGTGGAGCATGGGAAACATTGTGTTTGATTTCGTCAACGCGATGAAAGATGTCAACCGCTGGCAGGTCAGCAACGAGAGCGAAGGAGAGACAGTGCTCACGTACACCGAGAAGCAGAACATCCTCGGCATCTTTATCTATCGGATGCAACGCCATTACATCCTCAGCAGCGACGATCTGCGCGTGTTGCGGTTTGCCGAACGAGCACATGTCGAGTTCAATATCCCCTTTGGCTACAAAGTCAAACCCCAAGAGATGCAGATGCTCAACCTGCTGAACATGGGTGAGAAGCAGATCGAGCAGTACCGCATACGCAAGGTGCACGCCGACATCAGCCTGAACACGCTGTATCAGGAGCATGACGGACACCTGTACATCCTGGAGAAGAACCTCCTTTCTGACGCCACAATCATCGGCAAGCGAAAGGACCGCAAGCCTACCGGCAGAGGAACGATTGACACGAAAGACACTATACCCCTCAACATACGCGCCACGCAGCGCGTTACATCCCTGCAAACGGAGAACGTGCATCCGCTGCCATCCAAGCAGATACACAACCGCGTCCCTCGCACCATTGTGCCGATTTACAACTGATTCATAACATGTACAATTGATTCATAACAAATACCAACTGATTCATAACAAATACCAACATACTACTATGGAAACCAAAGACCTGTACAAAGCAGCCGACAATCGCTATGACAACCAACAGATGTACACGTTCTGCGGGCATAGCGGAGTGATTCTTCCGAAACTGAGCCTGGGCTTCTGGCACAACTTCGGTAGCGTTGATCCCTACGAGCGCAGCCGTGCTATCACGCATTATGCCTTCGACCACGGCATTACGCACTTCGACCTCGCGAACAACTACGGTCCCGTTTACGGTAGTGCCGAACAGACCATGGGAAGACTCATCGATGATAGTTTCCGCCCGTACCGTGACGAACTGTTTATCTCCACCAAAGCCGGCTACGACATGTGGCCCGGACCGTACGGCAACGGCGGTTCGCGTAAGTACCTGATGGCGAGTCTTGACCAGAGCCTCATGCGCATGCACCTCGACTATGTTGACCTGTTCTACAGCCACCGCTATGACCCGAATACGCCTATCGAGGAGACCTTGCAGGCGCTTGTGGATATCGTTCGCGCCGGCAAAGCGTTGTATGTAGGTATATCCAACTGGCCGTTGGAGCAACTGCGCAAGGGCTATGATTATCTGGCTGCCCGCGATGTACCCCTGCTCATCTATCAGGGCAAACTCAACCGCCTGTGGACCGAACATATCGACAACGGACTGCTCGCTTTCTGCCGCGAGAAAGGTATAGGTTATATCGCCTTCTCGCCGCTGGCACAGGGCCTGCTCACCGACCGCTATATCAACGGTATACCTGCCGACTCACGCATGGCAAAGGGTAAGTTCCTCCGCGCCGAGCAACTGACCGATGAAGTACGAGCCAAGGTTGCTGCCGTACGCGTGGAGGCTGCCGAGCGGAAGATCACTACCGCACAACGTGCCTTGGGATGGATATTGGAGCAGCAGGGAGTGACATCCGTACTCGTAGGCGCCAGCAGTGTCGAGCAACTGCAGGATAACCTCGCCGTAGTGCAATAGCAGACTCTCGGCTGGCGGGCTATAGTACAGCCATATGGAAAATATTAACCAATTACTATTTATATGAAAACACACTACGTATACACACTCCTACCTGTGATGTGCCTGACGGTAGCACTTCTAACTGCCTGCACACCGCGCGAACAAGCCGTACGGCAAGAGCGTCTGCTCACCGATTGGCAATTCACACAACTCGACTCTGCCGACCAACCTACCGGTGAAGGTTGGCACAACGTCCGTATCCCGCACGATTGGGCGATAAGCGGCGACTTCGACCGCAACAACGACCTGCAGAAAGTGATCGTTGTCCAGAACGGAGAGAGCGAAGCCACATGGAAAACCGGACGCAGCGGTGGACTGCCGTGGATGGGTAAAGGACATTACCGCACACGCATCAAGGTAGATACAACACGCTGGAACACGCTGGTGTTCGACGGAGCAATGTCACACGCCGATATCTATATCAACGGCGAGGAGGTCTGCTACTGGCCTTACGGCTACAACACCTTCGACTGCTATATCCTGCCGCAACTGCTCAACGGAGATAGCGTGGACATTGATGTCTTCCTGGAGAACAAACCGCAGCAGAGCCGCTGGTATCCGGGAGCAGGCTTGTACCGCAACGTACACCTGATCAGCACCAACCGTATCCATGTGCCTACGTTCGGCACGCTCGTTCGTACGCCCGAGGTGAGCCCGGAGCGCGCCACAGTAACCATCGCCATTGAGTTGCAGGACGGAGTGGACCCTACTACAGAAGACAAAGCCGGCGTGGAAATCATCACCGACATCCTCTTCAATGGCAAGGTTGTGGCTACCATCACAGGTCAGGAAGGATGCACAGAGATTCAGAATCCGCAACTCTGGTCGCCCGAGACGCCTAATCTATATACTGCACGTACGCGCGTATATCAATCAAACATCAAACATCAAACATCAAACATTATTGACGAAGTCAATACCCGCTTCGGCATACGCAGTATCAGTTTTACGCCCGAGCACGGCTTCCAACTCAACGGACAGACGCGTAAGTTCAAGGGCGTGTGCAACCACCACGACCTCGGTCCGCTCGGTGCCGCTATCCACAAGGACGCACTGCGTCACCAGATCAAGATGTTGCAGGATATGGGCTGCGATGCGATCCGTACCAGCCACAATATGCCCGCGCCCGAACTCGTCGAACTCTGTGACGAGATGGGTATGATGATGATGATCGAGCCGTTTGACGTCTGGAACCACGGCAAGACAGATAACGATTACCACGTAGAGTTCAACGACTGGTGGCGTAACGACATAACGAACATGGTCAAGCACTACCGCAACAACGCGTGCGTCATGCTCTGGTCGAGCGGCAACGAGGTCTGGAACCAGGTGCTGCCCGATGGTATAGGCTTAGTAACCGACCTGCAGGCTCTGTTCCACGAGTTGGATCCCACACGCCCTGTTACCAACGGAATGGATCAGGCGATGTATATCATCCACAACGGCTTTGGTGCAGCGGTCGAACTGCCGGGACTGAACTACCGCACAGGGCGTTACCACGAGGCATACGAGCACCTGCCCCAGAAGATGATCCTCGGCTCAGAGACAGCCTCTACCGTCAGCAGCCGTGGCGTATATAAGACACCCGCTATCCTCAAGGATTTTGCACTGTATGACGACCATCAGTCCAGCGGCTACGACCTCGAGTACTGCCAATGGTCGGGACTGCCCGAGCAGGATTTTCAGTTGCAGGACGATTATTCGTGGACCTTGGGTCAGTTCGTCTGGACAGGCTTCGACTACCTGGGCGAACCCTCGCCGTACGACACCGACGCCTGGCCGAGCCACTCCTCGTACTTCGGAATCATCGACCTCGCCTCGCTGCCCAAGGACCGCTATTACCTCTACCGCTCGCAGTGGAACAAACAGTCGCCTACCCTGCACCTGCTGCCGCACTGGAACTGGCAGTCCGGCGACCTTGTGCCCGTATTCTGCTATACCTCCTACCCTGCTGCCGAACTGTTCGTCAACGGCAAGAGTTATGGCAAACTACGTCACGCCACGCCGGAGGAGTGTGCACGCCTGAAAGCAGGCGAGACGATTCAGGGGGTGAGCCGTATGCCTCAGGTAGCAGACTTCACGCCGCCTGTATGGGGTTCATTGCCCATGCCCGAACTGTTGCCGCGATACAGACTCATGTGGTTCGATGTGCCGTTCGAACCGGGCGAACTGAAGGTCGTAGCCTACGATTCCGATGGCAAGGCGGTAGCCGAGCAGGTTATCCGTACAGCCGGCGAACCCAACCATTTGAAAGCCATCTGGGCTAACCAAGACGAGAATCCCGACGAACTGTGTTATATCACCATCCGCGTGGAGGACAACGCCGGCAATCTCTGCCCGAACGCAGCCGACCTGATCCGCTACGAGGGCACAGGCTTCGTGGCGACCGCCAACGGCGATGCGGCTTGTCTCGACCGCTTCGTTGAGCCGCAGATGCACGCGTTCGCCGGGCAGTGTACGTTCATCCTCCGCCGTGGCAGCCACGGCACCTTCACCGCCAACGGCCTGACCGCCGCTACCGTCAAACTGTAAAACCTGCGTTTGCATCAACACAGTTGCTCGTTCTTGCTCTATAGCCAATTATCGCTCTCCCCGACTCAACCTGCAAAGGTTGTGGTGGGGAGAGCATGGAGAAAGCAATTGACTTTTGCTTTCGAACGGGAGGGACAGCGGGGAGCGTCGTCACGACCCAGATAGCGATAATGCGCCCCATGCCGCCAAGCGGCATCAGTAGCGCCTATCTGCCGAACGCGAGGTTACAGCCGTTTCGAGGCGTCGTAGCTCTCGATCGTCTTACTCTGTATGATCACGGTGGTGTCACCGCGTTTGACGCTGCTCGAGGTCGTGGTGACGGTGCGGGTGACGTTGCAGGCGGTCAGCATCACCGAGAGACCTATCGCCAAGGCGGTGAGCAATGTCAGGAGGATTTGTTTGATGTACTTCTTCATTGTGCTGAGTTTTTAGTGTTTTGGTTCTGTACGGATACTACGGATAATACGGATAATTTTGCTCGAACACGGATTTTCACGGAGTGTCACGGAATTTTACTCATCTGCATCCGTGTTGTTCCGTGCTTTTCCGTGTGTCTCCGTGTTCGTTTAATTCTGTACGGATCTTACGGATCTATCGGA
>CALZOG010000018.1 GCA_945827635.1 uncultured Bacteroidales bacterium | reverse complement strand
ACATCTGTACGAAACGGCGATACGAGTCATAAACGAAGTGCGGGTTGTTGGTCTTCTGGCACATTCCCTCAGCCACGGTGTCATTCAATCCGAGGTTCAGGATCGTATCCATCATACCCGGCATGGATGCACGTGCGCCCGAGCGTACAGATACTAACAGCGGGTTCTTCGGATCACCGAACTTGCAGTTCATCAATGTCTCAATGTGCTTAACGGCTGCCAGTACATCGTCGTTCAGGAGTTCCATGATCTTCTCCTGACCTACCTGATAATACTCGTTGCAGACGTCAGTCGTAATGGTGAATCCCGGAGGTACAGGTACACCTACCAGGTTCATCTCGGCGCAGTTGGCACCTTTACCACCCAGTTGCTCGCGCATCTGGGCATTACCTTCGGCCTTACCGTTACCAAAGGTGTAAACGCGTTTTTTGTTGTCCATTGTGTTTGATTTATGTTATTTTGTTGTTGAAATTGTTTCGAATTGATAAGTAATCCGACTGAGAAAAACAGCGGGTAATCACAGTTTGCCATCGAACAAACCACGATAAAACCCCGATAAAGTCGGACAATTGTTGCATAACCACAAAATTCCGCTACAAAGTTACTGAAAATTTTTGGAATTTCCAAATAATTTGCAAAGAAAAATGACACTTTTTGCAAAGTTGCAGCAAAAAGCACATATTATGACCTAAAAATGATAATAAATTTGCAAAAGTAATTTTTTTTTCGTATATTTGCAGGTTGATTTGCGGACGCGCGGTTTCAGACCTCTGTTTTCCGCCTTTCTAACGGATATAAAAGCACAATTATGAAGCGACAACTCTTTGCAATTCTATGCAGTACAATGCTGCTCTTGCCTGCCAACCTTTGGGCGTGGGGGCAAGAGGGACACAGGATTATTGCTCAGGTAGCCTATCACTACCTCTCAGGCGGCGCGCGCAATAAGGTAGATAAGGTGCTCGGAAAGCATGGCATGGTTTATACCGCCAACTGGCCCGACGAGATCAAGAGCGACACTATCTACTCCAACTCGCACGATTGGCATTTTCAGGATCTGGACGCAGGGATGAGCGATGCGGCTGTTGTCGCTGCATTGACCGATTACCCGAAAGCTGGCGGCAACCTCTTCCGCGCAACAGACAGTATTCGTGCCTTGCTGAAGAATCAGCCCGACAACCGCGACGCTTTGGTCTTCCTCGTGCATTTTGCCGGCGACCGCTACTGCCCGATGCACATGGGGCACATGGACGATTTGGGAGGCAACCGCGTGAAAATGAAGTGGTTCGGCAGCAATACCAATCTGCACTCCGTATGGGACAGCAAGATTATCCAATCGCAAGGTTACTCATATACGGAGTACGCCGACTTCCTGATTGACAAGTACGATAGCGAGCGCAAGGAGTTACTCAACAAGTCGGAAGCAGAGATGGTTCTGGAGAACTACCACCTCACCTCCGAGATCTACGACTATCAAAAAACCTTCAACGGCAACACGTACCACTATATCTACAAGTTCCACCAGCCCATGGAGTGGCAACTATTCAAAGCTGGGGTACGCTTGGCAATGTGGTTGGAAGAGATCTACTAAACATTTGTTTGGCACAATGCGGGACTTTACCATTCATATGTACGAGCAACTGCTGCAGGCAATTCAGAAGGCAGGATACACATTCCTGACGTTCGAGCAATACTGCGAACTTTGCCGTAACAACAACCTGCCTGCACGCTACGTTATTCTCCGTCACGACGTGGACAAACGTCCGTGGTACGCATTGAGAATGGCGGAGACAGAAGCAATGATGAGCGCCAAAGCATCATATTATTTCCGCATCGGCAAGGAAAGCAATAATCCCGATTGCATCAAGTTGATAGCACAACTGGGACACGAGATCGGTTACCACTACGAGGATATGTCGCTCTGCCACGGCGATCACGCCAAAGCCTACGAGCACTTCTGCAACGCTTTGGACTATTTTCGCCAGTTCTACCCCGTACGCACGTGCTGCATGCACGGCGCACCGATGTCCAAATACGACAGCCGCGACTTGTGGGATAAATATAGTTACAATGACCTGCAACTCATTGGCGAACCGTACTACGACGTGGATTTCAGTCAGGTACTGTATCTCACCGACACCGGCCGTTGCTGGGACGGTTACCGTTACAGCCTGCGCGACAAGGTGCCCGAACAACAGCAGCGTTGGAACGAGGCAGGATGGAGTTTTCATTCCACAGACGATATTATCCGGGCTCTGCAAACCGGCAAACTGCCCGCTGGGATCATGTTCACCACCCATCCGCAACGTTGGACCGACAAACGACTACCGTGGCATAGAGAACTGATTGAGCAAAACATCAAGAATATAATTAAAGGTATAGTAAGCCTCCGCCGAGGCTGATTGCAGATGAAAGCAGTACTACAGCGTATAGTTACGGATATCAACATTTGGGCTGTTTCTGCCCTGTTGTGCATCCTTTGGCGCGTGGCAGCCGACAAGGAGGCTATCCTTGTGTATGTGTGGCTGTTCCTGGCTATGATGATTCTGTGGATCTTCCTCGGACTCATTACGGGTAAGTACCACCGCTCGTATAAGAAAATATGGTTGTGGCAGGAGATGGTAGGTATGTCCGTACCGGCACTGATTGAGTTCGCTATCATCCTGTGGCCTGCACGCAGCTTACTGGCGCTGTTCAATCTCTCCCTGACCGTAGCACTCTGGATGATTGCTATCGTGGCTACCGTTAACGCCGTGTGTATCGTTGCCAAGCATTACTGGAAGTACGCACAGAACATGGATGTTCCGGCTATGGAGATTGAGAAACGCTCCAAAGCCAAGGTACGTCGCAAAGATGAACCGCGCTCCGAACAATCCATCGAAACCATCCACCAATCCGTACTCTCCATCACCACCGAGGAAGATTACCAAATGTTGGTCGAGAAGGCCCACCTCAATTCCCGCCTGACAAAGATTGTAGCCAACCGCGACCGGTTCAGTTTCCTGCAAATACCTGATTACGAATATCAGACCTTGGTTGACCTCACGCTTTTGAATGATGCCAAAGGTATCAACCGCCGTTTCTGTATAGTCAACCAAAAGTTGCCCGACAACGGCATATATGTGTGCTGCTATCGCCCGCAGGAGTATATGAAACAGAAGATCCTGAACAAATATTTCTTCCCGCTGAACTGGGTGGTGTATTTCTTCTACTTCTGGCACAAGCGCGTTGTTCCACGTCTGGCTCTGTCGTCGCGTTTGTATTACGACCTGACCAAAGGCCGAAAACGTATGCTCTCCAAGACCGAAGTCTTCGGACGCTTGTATTACTGCGGTTTTGTGGTGGACGAGGTGGTATCTATGGGACATATCGAATACGTCTTTGCCCACCGTAAGATGCAACCCTACCCGCAGGAACAAATCAAACTCTACGGCCCGCTCATCAAACTGCCGCGAATATGCAAGGACGGAGAGATCCGGTTCTTCTACAAGTTCCGCACCATGCACCCCTATGCCGAATATATCCAGGATGTAGTCTTCGACGAGCATGGCGGCATGGATATAGCCGATAAGGCTAACGGCGATTGGCGTATATCTTCGTGGGGACGCGTAATGCGCAAGTATTGGCTTGACGAACTGCCCATGCTGATTAACTGGTTCAAGGGGGATGTCAAACTGGTCGGCGTGCGTCCGTTGTCCAGAGCAATGTTCAACAAGTACCCAAAAGACCTGCAGCAGAAACGTATTCTGACACGACCGGGACTTATTCCGCCGTTCTACATCGATCACCCGAAGACCTTCGACGAACTCTTTGCCAGCGAGAACAAGTATCTCGACGCGTACCTCAAGCATCCGATTGCTACGGATACAAGATACTTCTTCCAAACAATTCACTCCATCCTCTTCAAGAAGATGCACAGCGCATAAAGGAAAAAATGGTAAATGACAAAATAGTAAATAGCTTTGCATTGGTTACAGGCTCAAGCAGCGGTATAGGACTTGAGTTCGCTCGCCAGTTGGCACAACGCGGTTATCCGCTTATCCTTGTCAGCAACGAGGATAAGATCAACGATTGTGCCCGGCAACTCAGCGAGCAGTACAACGTTGTTACCCACGCGCTTGTGCGCGACCTCGGCAAACCCGAAGCACCGCGCGAACTCTACGACTACTGCCATGAGCAAGAGTGGACGGTAGAAGTCCTCGTTAACAATGCCGGCGTGTATCATGACCGTGACATACTTGACGACAGCGAGGCGTTCACATCACTCATTCTCAACTTGCACATGTACACGCCGGCTATGCTCTGCTACCTGTTCGGGCAAGACATGCGCGAGCGCAGGCGCGGGTATATCCTTAATGTCTGCTCCGTTACCAGCCACATTGCCGCACAACGCCTGGGCACCTACGGCAGCACCAAAGCGTTCCTCGCAAGTTTCACACGCGCGCTGCATATCGAACTCAAGCCGTTCGGAGTGTACGTCACCAACGTCAGCCCGGGGGCTGTAGATACAGGTTTATACAGCATTCCCAAGTGGATAACACAAGCCGGCAAGTGCCTCGGCATAATTGTCAGCCCGCAAACGCTCGCACGTCGCGGATTACGCGCACTGTTCCACGGACGCAGCAAGGCTACTATACCCTGCGTGTTCTGGAAGATTCTCTGTTTCATCATTCTGCTCATACCTACTTGTCTGCTCCGCCTTATCCGCCGCCTCGGCTGGTTCTGACGCAACAAACAAACAAACAAACATCAAACGAACATCAAACGAACATCAAACGAACATCAAACGAACATCAAACAATCATCAAACGAACAATATAAATACAACATACATGGACTCAAAGTACAATCCTACTGACATTGAAGCACGCTGGTATCAATACTGGCTTGACAACAAACTCTTTCACAGCGAGCCGGACGGCCGCGAACCGTTTACCGTAGTTATTCCTCCGCCGAACGTGACCGGTGTTCTTCACATGGGGCACGTGCTCAACGAGACAATACAGGATATCCTTGTGCGCCGCGCACGCCTTGAGGGCAAAAATGCCTGCTGGGTGCCCGGTACCGACCACGCATCGATTGCCACCGAGGCTAAAGTGATCAAGCGTTTGAAAGAACAAGGTATCAACAAGTCCGACCTCACACGCGAGCAGTTCCTCAAACACGCCTGGGATTGGACGGACGAGCACGGCGGCATTATCCTCAAGCAGTTGCGCAAACTCGGCTGCTCCTGCGATTGGGACCGCACCGCTTTCACCATGGACGAGACTCGCTCACGCGCGGTGATCTCCGTGTTCTGCGACCTCTATCGCAAGGGACTCATCTACCGAGGCTTGCGTATGGTCAACTGGGATCCCGAACGTCAGACTGCACTCAGCGACGAGGAAGTGATCTATCACGACGAGCACTCGAAGTTCTACTACCTCAAATACGAAGTGGTTGAAGAACCCGGCAAGTATGCGATTGTGGCTACTACGCGTCCCGAAACTATCTTCGGAGATGTTGCAGTATGCATCAACCCCAAAGAGGAAAAGAACCAGTGGCTGCGCGGAAAGCACGTGCGCATACCTATTGTAGGGCGAGAGATACCTATCATCGAAGACCGTTATGTGGAGATCGGATTCGGTACAGGCTGCCTCAAAGTAACGCCTGCACACGACGTGAACGACTACATGCTCGGGCAGCAACATAACCTCGTTGCCTACGATATCTTCACGCCCGATGCACATATCAACCTCGATACCATCGAACCCGAGATTCGCAAGAACGTGGAGAAGTTCCATGGCATGGATCGTTTCGAATGCCGTAAAGCTATGGCGGAAGACCTGCAAGCCGCAGGACTGATGGATCATGTCGAGGATTACGACAACAAAGTCGGCTACTCCGAGCGCACCAACGTGCCTATCGAGCCGCGCCTCTCGCTGCAATGGTTCATTCGCATGAAGCACTTTGCCGACATCGCTCTGCTGCCCGTAATGAACGACGAGATAGTGTTCTACCCCGCCAAGTATAAGAACACCTACCGCAACTGGCTGGAGAATATCAAAGATTGGTGTATCTCGCGCCAACTCTGGTGGGGGCACCGCATTCCTGCATACTACGACGCCGACCTGCTTGCGCAGACAGGCCTGGAGAACTATCCCGACGACAAGATCATTGTATCCGAAACCAAACCCGAAGGCAACTACGTGCAGGACGAAGGAGCATTGGATACATGGTTCAGTTCGTGGCTATGGCCAATCTCCCTTTTCATCGAGAAAGACCAGCAGATGAAGGACAGCACCTGGAAAAACAAAGAATTGGAGTATTACTACCCCACTGCTGACCTCGTTACAGGACCGGATATCATCTTCTTCTGGGTAGCACGAATGATCATGGCGGGCTACGAGTACCAGGGCAAAATGCCGTTTAAGCACGTATATTTCACAGGTATTGTGCGCGATAAACTCGGCAGAAAGATGTCCAAATCGCTCGGCAACAGTCCCGACCCGCTCGACCTGATTGAGCGCTACGGTGCCGATGGGGTGCGTATGGGCATTCTGCTTTCAGCACCTGCAGGCAACGATATCCTCTACGACGATAGCCTCTGCGAGCAGGGACGTAACTTCTGCAACAAGATCTGGAATTGCTTCCGTATGATGAAAGGTCTGGAGGTGGCCGATATCACACAACCCGAAACAAACAAATACGCCATACAATGGTTCGAAGCCAAGCTTGGCGAGACTTCCGCCAACATTGCCGACCTGTTCAGCAAGTACCGCCTCTCGGAAGCCCTCATGGAGATATACAAACTCTACTGCGACGAGTTCAGCGGCTGGTACTTGGAGATGATCAAACCTGCCTATCAGCAACCTATTGATCGCGCCACCTACGAGGCTACAATGGCGTTCTTCGACCGCCTGCTTGTTCTGCTCCACCCGTTCATGCCGTTCATCACCGAAGAACTGTGGCAGAACCTCTGCGAGCGCAAACAGGGCGAGTCGATCATGGTCGCACCGCTCAACAACGCAAAAGCGTTCCGTTCCATCGAGGGTTTATCGGAGGATTGTCGAGCCAATACCGAGAGTATCCTAGACAATACCGATACCTTAAAGGAGATTATTGCCGGAGTTCGTAACATCCGCGCTTCAAAGAATATCCCGCAAAAGGAGTGTCTCAACCTCTATTTCAACGGTGCGGACCGCTACGAATGTGCTGAACTGCTGAAGAAACTGGCAAACGTAGAACTGGCAGACGCTAAACTTCTCTCAACGATCAACGCTCAACTCTCAACATTTATTGTTGGCACAACGGAGTTCGCTATTCCGATGGACGCCTTCATCAATGTCGAAGAGGAGATCAAGAAACTCGAGGCGGACCTGCAGCACCAGCAAGGATTCCTCCGAGGCGTACAAGCCAAGCTCTCCAACGAGCGCTTCGTGCAGAACGCCAAACCCGAGATTGTTGAACTCGAACGTAAGAAAGAGCGCGACGCTCTCGCACGTATCGAAGCCATACAAAAACAATTAGACAATTTACGTTAAAAAGATAAAAGTACGCTACGCTCAAAGATAAAAGCCTCATTACAGGTCGAAGAAGAAACATCAGAGGCTTTCGACTTTTGTCTTTGAGTGCGAAGTACGGTCTTTCGACTAAAGAATTATGAAAAAGCTCGTTCCTAATATCATCACCTGCTGCAATCTCCTCTCCGGAGCATTGGCAGTAATGCTGGCTGCAGAAGGATTGTTCCTTTGTGCTTTCGGGATGATCCTGCTTGGTGCTTTCTTCGATTTCTTCGATGGCATGAGTGCCCGCGCGCTCAAGGTCAACAACCCTATCGGCAAGGAGATCGACTCGCTGGCTGACGTCATTACCTTCGGACTTGCTCCGTCTGTAATGCTCATGCAGGCTATCCGTCTCGCTACCGAGAACAGCAACTACGCCTGGGGCTGGTGGTCGTCTGTGGCACTTGTCATGGCGGCATTCTCCGCACTCCGCCTGGCTAAGTTCAATATCGACGAGCGGCAGACCTCTTCGTTCATCGGACTTGCTACACCTGCCAACGCCATTTTCTGGGGCGCGCTTATCGCAGCGTTCCCGGATATGGCTTCCTGGGCACAATTCATGCCGTGGGCAATGCTTGCAGTCATGGCTGTCAGCTGCTGGCTGCTGATCTGCGAAATGCCGCTTTTCTCTTTGAAATTCAAGAACTTGAGTTGGCAGGACAACAAGGTGCGTTACATCTTCCTGATCGGTTGTGTACTGATTATTGCCTTGTGTTGCACGTATGCCGCCGCTCGCGACAACTGGCACTACGCCATATTCAGCGGCACGGGTATTATCCTCTGGTACATCATTGCCAACCTGTTCCCCGAAAAGTAACGAATGAATCACTATCAATAATCTAATACCATGCATAAATTCTATTCTTTCCTTTTCGCAGCACTCTTCTCCATCTGCACAATGGCGGAGACCTACACCATTGTCTTCAACAGCAACGAGAACGGCGATGGTTCGGCTACCGACAAACTGGAAGCACTGGTGCTTACTGCCACCAACAATTGCATCGACCGCGTTGTTTCTTCCGCCAAGGTAGCACGTGCCAAACCCGGCTATGGTATCAAAGGCGGTACAGCCAGCGAGAAAGGCGAGATTATCTTCGGCCTGGATGATACATATTCTGTCACCTCGATGACCGTTTATGCTGCCTGCTATGACAACAACACGGATCTGGGCAAAACATACGGAATCAATGTGTGCGGGCAGAATATCCAGTGGGATGCTGACCACAAGAAGGAGATTTATCCTTACCAACTGACTATCAACGCCGCTTTGGATAATATCTCTATTGCTGCCGTCAACGCCAAGAACAACCGCTGGTATGTCCAGAAGATTGTCTTCGAGGCTGACGATCCTCACCCTACCCGGGGTATTCTGGAAATGCAGTACCCCAAGATGGATTTCGGCGGTGCCAAGTGGGAAAGTGCGGAAGAACCACTGGAGGATGTCCTGAACTTCAATCTGGTCGGCAAGCACATCGACGGAGAGATTGCACTTTCACTTTCCGGCAGCACTACGGTGTTCACCCTTACGCAGAGCACTTTGCCGGCTCGAGGTGGAGAAGTCGGAATCTTCTATAGCATCCAACTCAGTGAGGTTACCAAGGTTATTCCGATCAATAGCACGGTTATCGCCACGGCCAAAGGTCTGGATGGCGTAACCTGCACGCGCGAATTGCCGATCACTCTGGCTGTCGTTCCTCCTGGCTCCGGCGGTACAAGCACGATTGACTTGGATACCACGCGCATGGTCATCGGTGCTATGCCCGGCAATTACTATCAATTCGCACAAAACACGGCTGACTCAACCCTCAAGAACCACCTGGGATATATCATCTGTTGCGGCAAGCGCTATCGCTATGGTAGCGGCTCACGCAAGACGTGGGACGCCTTCTTCTACACCGATCGTGATGAAGCTACCAACCAAGTTCTGGATATGTACTCCAACAACGTGCGCTATTTCAATCCCGACAAACCTAATGCCAGTGTAGCGGACTTCGACATCGAGCACATGTTGCCCAAATCCTGGTGGGGAGGTACGGTCAATGCCGCTTACTGCGACTTGTACCACCTCGTTCCCGGCGAATACTCCGCCAACCGTAGCAAGTCCAACCATGCGCCAGGAATGATCCTGCAGGACACCACGTTCTGGAACGGCTCGTTTGCAACCGGCAGTGGCGAACAATACGGCTTGCAGAAAGTGTTCTGCCCGGCTGACGAGTACAAGGGCGATTTTGCACGTGCATATTTCTATATAGCCACGTGTTATGGCGACAGTCTGCTTTGGCTCACCTCCGGCGAACCCGGTACTGCCATGACCAACGATGGCTGGCAGGAGTTCCGCCCGTGGCTGCGCGATCTGCTTCTGGAGTGGCATCGTTTGGATCCGGTCAGCCCGAAAGAACTCAAACGCGCCATTGAGGTCAACAAGATTCAGGGCAACCGCAATCCGTTCATTGATTATCCCGAACTCGTTGAGTATATCTGGGGCAGTAAACAAGGGCAAACTGTTGATTTCTACTCGCTCACGCAGAGTTATGGCGACCAATACGACGACACGAAAACCGACTGCTCTTCTGTCTCCGCAAATAACTCTCTGCCCCGCAAAATCTTTCTGAACGGTTCACTATATATTCTCATGGGCAACCGCACCTACTCTGTTCTTGGATTATGATCACTTTGACCGAAAGCATCAAGCGCAATAGCGTATTTCTGGGTTTATGGTTAGCGTCTGTTTTGGCGCTAACCATTGCTCTCATTCTTATTGACAAAGGCACGCTGCACCTGCTGCTTTGCGATCATCACTCCGCATGGGCTGACCGCCTGCTGCCCGTTTTATCCGACACCTGTCACTGGCTGCCTTACGCACTTTCGGCTGTCTTGCTCCTGTGGCGTTGGCAAGCCGGAGTTTTTATGAGCGGCTCACTCATTCTTTCTACAATCATTACCCAGACAATCAAGCATATCGTCCGTGCACCGCGTCCGCTCACTTGGTTCGCCGACAACATGCCGGACGTAATATTGCCGCTTACCGAAGGCATAAACATGCACCATTATCTCAGTTTCCCTTCCGGCCACACCACTACTTTCTTCTGCTTGTATTTCGCCTTAACAGCCTTGTTTACCTACTATAGCACCTCACCTGTTTCCGCCAATGCATTTTGGACTAAACTTTTCCCCAAAACACAAGCAACGCCTTCCTATTCTCGGAAAGCGTCGCCATCTATACAAATAGCCGTTCAGTTATTGTTCTTTTCTTTGGCGGCAGTTGGTTCGTATTCTCGCATTTACCTTAGCCAGCATTTCGCACTCGACGTCCTTGCCGGCATGCTCATCGGTGTCTTCAGTGTCGCCCTCATCGCACACATCTTCGTTGCAGTTATGCATTCTCAAGACAAGTGCAAAAGAACAAGTATGTGAGAACTTTGGCTTATTGACAATCCTTTCTGGTTATATTGAGGTGACCTGATCAAGTCTGTTTGATATTTTCTTCTCTATCCGAAGTCTGTTACAGACCATTTCTACGGGACTTATTATACAGGATACTTCTTCCCACGCATAGTGCAGATTCGCGTATGCAGAAAGTATATACCCCGTTATCAATAATATGCACTATACTGATAGTGTCATTTCACTTGATTATATACTTCTTTGTTACTCATTATCATTTGTAATATTTGGTTCATCCACACCGACTCCTTTTTCCAGGCTTTGGCTAAATAAGTATATTGAACCTCCTTGCTTTCTGCATATATGCGTAAAATAAATGGTGATGGATTGCTATACAATCGGCATAAGTCTGCGTATGGATAACGTAAACTGTATCTATGCAACCATAATTTACCGTCCATTTCTATAAAGAATGTCTGAAAATCACAAACAACTCTGTCATCTTCTGTAATCAGTAATATGGAATCAGCCTTTAAGACATCTTTTCCCCACACACTTACATTCATTGTCACCGAATCTGTTGTGGTCAAATACGTTATATCTGCCATGGCTGCTTTTGTCCTATCGGCAGAGGATGGTATCTCATATGGTAAAATGAAATACAACTGCCCGTCATTCACAACCCTCATTACATATCGGTCTTCTATAGAAATCGCATAAAATGAAGTAGATAATAGCAGAATAATTGAAGTTAGTAGAATTCTTTTCATACAACAAATAAGGTGGGACATCTATGATGCCCCACACCAATTAATACGGATTATTCTCCGTAAACGAAATAAGTTTTCATGCAGAAGATTGTAAGAACACTTGTTGTCTTTACATCAACGTGACTTACCTTCGTAATACCGGCCATTTTTGCAGCCTTGTTAATGCTGCCATCGCCCCATGTTACAAGATTAAATAGGTTCATTGTCGTTACAGTTCCGACTTTCGAACCTACTGCATTTGAAGTAACTGCAACCGGATTTGTGTGTCCCATAAAGAAAATACCGGGAGCATCTGAAATAGCACCGCAGCTACTTAATCCAAGACTAAGGGCAACCGATGCCAGCAAAACGATAAAATTCTTTTTCATTGTAGTAGAATTTATGTAAATTAAACATTATTGATTTCGCGCCAATTTTGTAGCTACGAAAATCAATTGCAAAGATACTACAATTATATCAATAATCCGAATTCTATGCGTTAATAGATTTGTACAAATTGTTGATTTTTTTTGACACCTCTATTCCTTATTCCTGTCATCTTGTTGGATCAATTGATCATTGTATAGCTGAAAGAAATTATAAGACAATACTTTAGAGATTCTCAACAATAAATCTGTATCTATTGTTGACCTGTTAAATATGCTATACACATTGGTTCGTTCGCAATTTATTTGCTTGGCAAACCAGGATACGCTTCGCCCTTGCTCGCGAAGCACTTTCTCTATATGTGAACCAATGTGTACTGACATTCTCCTACTTAATATTCTATACAAAGCAAAAGCGGGACTGCAATATTGCTGTTCCGCTTACAGAGGCTCTGGTATTGCCTTTCGTTCCGAACAAGCAACACTGAAGCCCACGCCATGTATCGCGTACGCGTGCATCACGCGTATTCCTTAATTAATACACACCGAGAGCATCTTGTGCTGCATTGTCTTGGAACGAATGAATTTACCAGATTCCTGTAAGCCAAAACAAAGCGCGTAAGACGCCTACTTTTGTAATGTCACCGATTTTTTTGAGGCTGTCGGTGCCAGCCTTTAATTTTTAACGAAGTGTCTTTATTGACTTTTTTATATAAAAATAATAAATGCTACGTTTCACTTTTGTATGCAAAGATACAAAAAAATTATGACAAAAGCAAATATATATTCAATTTTTCACCTAATAATAATCAATAATTCGCTTTTACTTTCCATTATAAACTATTTAATCCAACATATCACCATAGTTGTTCGACAACTGTACCATCCGGTCATACTGTTCTGGATCAAGGTCGTAGAAGTAATAATTTCGCGGATCGACATGATGCCCCTGATAATGTACCTCATAATGCAGGTGCGGACCTGTTGATTTGCCCGTGCTGCCCACCAATCCTATGATATCCGAACGGTTAACTTTCTGCCCCACACGCACCAGTGCTTTGAATAGGTGCGCATATAGCGTCTCATAACCGAAACCGTGATCTATTTCTACAGTGTTTCCGTAACCTTGTTTCCAACCTACAAACGTCACCTTACCATTACCTGTAGCAAAAATCTCTGTACCTGTCGGAGCTGTAAAGTCCATACCGGCATGGAACTTGCGCACATGATAGACCGGATCAATTCGAATGCCGTAACCTGAAGCCACACGTGTCAGATCTTTATTCAGCACGGGCTGGATAGCAGGTATATTTTCCATACGTATCTCACGCGTCTTGGCGAGGTCGATAATCTCCTCATACGATTTGGCTTGTACGTAAGTCTGCTTCTCCAGCAGGTCAACCTTGCGGGTCAGGTCTGCCGCCAGCTGCGTGTTTGCCAAACGGGATATATTGTCATAATAATCCGCATTCACGGCTATTCCTTTGCGTGAGGACATCGGAATAGGTTCTGCACCCAGAATCACGCGGTACAGGTTATCGTCACGTTGCTGCAAATCTGCCAGCACTAATTGCATGCTCTCGCAACGTTTCTCCAGCAGTTCGTATTGTGCCTCCAGCGATTGCTTCTCGGACATCAGTTGCCTCTCTTTTGGCGATGGGAAGAACATGAAGAATATATAGAAGAACACTATTCCCAGACATATACCTCCCAAGATGTACCACCCGGCCCTGCGCAGCCAATACTTGAAGCCATGATCCACACGCTCCATTGCAAGCGTATCAGGGTTAATATTAAAATGTGATTTTGCCATTGTTATATATCTCAATCATTAATTTCTATTTTCTTTCAATTATTCCTCCACCTACCACCAGATTGTCCTTGTACAGCACCACAGATTGCCCGGGTGTCGGTGCCCAAACGGGACTGTCAAACTGCAATGTAGCTGTCTTGTTTTCCGCATCCATCGTCAGCGAAGCAGGTGTTGCCTGCGAACGGTAACGTATTCGTGCCGCAACTTGCGGCGAATCAGTCAACCATTGTAGGTCGCGTATCCGCAAGTCGCGTACGCGTACTATATCGGTCAGCAAGTCGTCATGGTGACCCAAACTGATTCGGTTGGTGCCCGTGTCTATGTCCGTAACAAACGCCGGATAACCGAGTGCCACACCCAAACCTTTGCGCTGACCTATCGTGTAGAACGGACAGCCTTGGTGCTTCCCTACTACCTTGCCGGCGGCATCTATATAGTCACCCGGCTCAGGGTGAACACCTTCTTTCGCCAGAAACCCACGATAATCATTATCCGGAATAAAACAAACCTCCTGTGACTCGGGTTTCTTCACCAGCGCATCATAACCGTGTTCTGCTGCTATACGCCTTACTTCATCCTTGGTCAGATTCCCCAACGGAAACAATGTGCGCTCCAAGTTTGCCTCGGTCAGCATCCATAGAAAGTACGTCTGATCCTTGTGCGTGTCGGCTGCCGTTCGCAGGTATCTATGACCGCCATGCTCTGCTATTCGGGCATAATGACCTGTCGCTATCTTCTCGCAGCCGTATTCGCGCGCAGCATCCAATAGTGCGCCCCACTTGATATGACTGTTACACAGCACACACGGATTGGGTGTTCGGCCGTGGGCATACTCATCCACAAAGTTTTCTATCACATGCCGGCGGAACGTGTCGCGGAAGTCAACTATGTGGTGCTCAAAGCCCATCTTCTCCGCATTGTGCTTCGCCTCCATGATACTTTCTATCGAGCAGCAACCTTTCTCCTTGGCGATGCACGATTCCTTGATTGAATCGAACGTACGGAACGTAACGCCCACCAAATCATAGCCTTGCTCTTTCAGGAGCAAAGCACTAACCGTGGAGTCTATCCCGCCGGACATTGCTATGAGTACACGTTTTGCCATAACGAATTGTTCGCTTTTTATCCTTTTGCACCTTTCTTATTGTGGACTGAAGTAGTCTGTTTCCCACTGAGGCATTGTCAACAATTTATTCTTTGAGTCAGCCTGCTCGAATTATCTTCTCCAATCGATGGGCTACCGTTGAGGTATAATGTCCCTCCAGATACCTGCTGTATTGGCGCATATCCGCCTTTTCACTTCGTGCTTTATCCAGTTCCTTTTCAAACAGCTCATAACTCGTTATGCTCGGACCGAAATCCGCCAAACGGTAATAATTCGTATCTGCATTTACCTTATAGCGCATTAGCGGATAACAACCTCCGGCAATTATCTCCAGGAATCGTGGCGTTACCTGGCTGTATCCGTTCGTCCGGCGTTTGTCATCCATGCCGGGAGTCGAATACATACACGCTCTGCTTTTCCGCATCATTTGCATGTATATCTCCCGCGAATCGGTCGGCGACACCACTTCACCTGACTGATCAACATATACCGACTTCCCGCCTTGCAGCACTCGGCGGATATATGTCGTTTCCGGATGCAATGCCAGATACTTGTTCAGCCACTCGCTCAACATGCTGTCCTGACGTCCGGCTATCAGCAGGTCATACGACTTCTCAAATTCCGTTTCTTCCGTTATGCGGTAGCGGTCGGAGATGGACAACGGCAAGTGCTTAATCTTCTTCAGCCCAAGGCTAACCGACAGATACTCATACACTTCCCTACTCGATACGCAAATCACGGGATTGCGCCAATACGTGCAGTACCACAATCTCACTTTCCACGGCTCGCGTATGTAAAAGTCTATCACACAAGGGATAATGTTCCGTTTGTTGTTTCCGTTGTGCCGTTGTGTACACATCTCATACGTAAATGCCGGCTTGCCGGTCTGTACTATGTTCAGCACAAACGGTATATACTTCGAGTACCGCTCGTTCTGTATGCCACGGTTATAGGAGAACGTCGCGCCGAAATACTGACGCAAATCATCCTCCCACTCATACACCAGGTCATTGGCGTGGTGCGGATCAATCTTTCTGTTTGTTATGATTTGTTCTATCTGCATTACTTACTCAACTTGCGTTGGATTTTTTTCGGCCAACCTGCTATACGTTGCGGCACCTTGATCATCCACCGCACCACTTTGTTCCACCCGAACGCGCACTCGTCCCTGAATGTGAACTTCGGCAACGCTATCCCTGCCATCTGATACGACTCACGTATCACATTATCTATACGTTGCTTCTGCTTGCCGGCTGCCGACTGAAACGTTGCCACTATCCAAGATGGCACGGAATAGAACCGTGCCAGCCACGTATGCCGGCAAATCTCCTGACCATGATGGTTATAAAGTATGGTCGTCCATCCGTCGGGGTGTAACTTCGAGTTCAGGTACAGTGTCTTTGTATTATATGCCTGCCACAGAAAGAACGGATAGTACGGCTCTCTGTCTGTCTGCTCAAAATGATACGAACGACCCTCATAAAGCATCTCTTTAGGATAAGCGTCTATCATCTGTTGCTTCTTTTCTTCATAATCAAACGCCTTCTCTTCCTTGTACGAATATTTCTCCCGCAGCAGATTCAGGTCAAACACGTTGAAGAACGGATTAGTCACCAGCGGATTACCGCCTCTGCGAACCCACACTCCTCCATCCGGACAACCCGCATTGGCTATCTTGTTTTCCCTTACATACTCCACCAACGCCATAACAGCCTCGCGAGAAGTAATAAAGCAATCCTCATCCACATTGATCGCTATATCACAATCCGTGTCTTTCAGCATTGTTCTCAGGTAGCCGTCTGCTGTCTGGTCGGTCAGACGAACACACGGGAATCCCCAACTCTCATACAGCCCTTTGCTCAACCTGTACAATCGCAGGTCAAACGAACGGCAGAATATCTTTATCCTCGGTTCACTCATAACATCTCCATTATCGGCACTATCCACGCCTTCTTCACATAAATATAGCACAACTGCCACCGATAGGTCTGCAGCAGCCCTTGCCGTTTGGCATAATCAAGCATTGCTCGCAACGCACGACGTTTGTCTTTTCCTTTCCACACTTTCCTGCCTGTCAGACTCCCGGCATGTATAACGTAGTGATACATAGGCTTTTCCGTCTGCGCCACCCTCTTGGCGGATAGCAGACAACAGGTCAGAAAACTGCTGTCTTCAGCACTCCTGGCATCAGGAAACTGTATCCCGCAACTCGCTAACATCTCACGCCTGTAGATATAGGCGGTAAAGTGTGCCGCAAAGCGTGTCAGCAAACGTTTTCTCTCTCCCACACGCATTTCTCCTTTCGGGAACACGGGATTTCCCAGTACACGCGAGGCGCGACCGTCTGCAAAATCCTGTTGTATCGCGCAGCAACTCATATCTGCGCCTTGCGCGTTGTTGTATAGCGTCTCGTACATCTCCGGCTCTACCCAATCATCATCATCCAGAAACGCCACATACTCACCCTCTGCCAGTTGCAGTCCCAAGTTACGAGCTGCAGCCGGACCGTTGTTCGTCGGCGTAGCGGCTATGCGGTACGATATATCTTTGCGCTCCGACTTGCCGACAAACGCTTCCGCAATGGCCATGCTTCCGTCTGTACCGCAATTGTCTATCAGCAGCACTTCTATATCACTTAGCGTCTGTGCCGCTACCGACTGCAAACATCGCTCAATGTATGCCGCTGAATTATATACCGGTATGATTATACTTATTTTATACATTCACCGTTTATCTACCTTCTCCTCTCCCCTCCCTACATGGAGGGGTTGGGGATAGGCCTATTTTCTGAATAGTTTAACATACATCCACTTCACCACCACATCCACTACATGGTTCAGTCGCTCATACCACTCCGGCCAACGTTTGTGGTGCTTGTGCCAGTAGTGTATATACTCCGTGCGCAAAATTTTATTCTCCGGATACAGACGCACTTTCCAGCCGTATCGCTCACATACCGGCGCATACTTGCCGTCCATCTGTTCCAGGTCTGACGCATTGAAGTCCGCACGAGGCATATCCAGCAGGTAGATCTTGTACAATATACGCAACCGGTTGACAAAATACTGCGCCATCCATTTGCCCCGTATTTCCGACAGATCTTTTGCATGCGCCTCATAGTAAGCTAACATTGCGTCCGTCACGGTCTGCAATTGCCGAACACTTCGCATCAGCACCTCAGGCGCCATGGTCTGACCTTCTCTGTCAAGGTTGTACTGATAGAGGTTCAAGTCCAGAAAACATATTGTCTTGGCATAGAATGTCGGATAACAAGCCCACTCCGTATCCGTGTAACTCACTCCTTCTGTCTGCTTGTAACCGATCTGCCGGAGCAGTTCGGTGCGGTAACTCAACGCATGCATCAGGAAGAACCGTATATATCCGTCTTGCAGCACGTCATCCAACGCATACACCTTTCCATACTCGTACGGCTCGCGACCCATTGTATTGTATCGAATCACCTCCGTCTCCTTCGCGCCTATCTGCGAGAAGTGAGTAACAAGCATATCCGCCTCCGTACGCTCTGCTGCCTCAACAAACGCATCCAATACGCTCGTATCAAACCAATCATCCGAGTCCAGCACTTTTACATACAATCCTTCTGCCACAGGCAATGCCGCATTGATTGTCGAACCGTAATTGCCGTTGGGTTTGTTTATCACGCGCACAATCGTCGGATATTTCCACGCATATCCTTGTGCCACTTCCAGCGAGTTGTCTTTGCTTCCGTCATTTACCACCAGCACATCCAGCAGTTCGGCATGTTTCGCACTCACCAGACTGTCCAGACATCGCGGCAACAACGCCGCCATGTTGTACGTAGGGATTATTATTGATAGTAACTTGCTCATGCTCTCGGATAAAGATATATCAAGTATTGGAAATTTGCTTTTTTATTGTTCGTCAGTATCTATCTTCGCAGTTGGAAGGTTTTTCGATACATCCAATATCAGATATAATGAATGTACACGCCTTTTTTCTGGTGGAGGAATTTGCATATAATCACCAACTATGTCTCGCATCCTTACATCAGGATTTGCAGGAGCCGGAAAAATATGACCCTCAAACATAATCTCCGACAGCGGATAGATATTTTCTATATATGTGGAATCTCCGTATAGGATATTGCACATTCTCTGTTGTATCTTGCGTTTAGGACGCCATGCATATAGCAGATACCACAACCCCTTTAATGCTATTCGAATAAACGGGAATACAAAGTAACGAACTATATTGGGAAAATCAACACGCCTGTTTATGTAATAAAAATGAGTAGTCTTTGCTATCCATTTATAGAAGAAATGAAATATATTCTTCGGGATTGCCGGATATTCCACCACCTCAAATACATCCACCGACAGACCTTTGTTGTAGTTTATGTCAAATATATCGTCCGCCTGAATATCCAATGATTGAATATCACGAATCTTACATATTCCGTTTTTTATATTACTACCGGGATCTGTCTGTTCTGTCTGAAACATATATTTTTTATCCAACTCTTCTGGTGCTATTCGCATAAATTTCTCATAATCACGAGTTGGCATCGACAAGTCTATATCGTCATCCCAAGGTATAAAACCGCCATGGCGAACTGCCCCAAGCAACGTCCCGTAATCTATCCAATAGACAATATTATGTTTTTGGCAAATCCTGTCTATCTCTATTAGAATATCTAACAACCGCAATTGGGCTGCTCGCAACAATGTACTTTCTCTTGTTTTTGAGGTTTCTGAGGTTTGCATGAATGCTCTAATTTTCTGTTTTCTTAACATCTATAACTTGACCTGTAAACGATGACTCTTCACTTCCTTTGTACTATGCTACACTCCTTTACCACACAAATAGCCCGTATTGGTACATATATTCCGTTGCCGGAAATTCCACCTTTACCCCTATTCTCTCTAATGTTTTCACCACATTACATCCCGTTGCATCCCATGGCACGCGTGCTTGTTCCGGGTGTCTGCATTTCTCTGCCGCACAACCTTCCTCGCACAACTGGCAACTGCATCCAATGAACGATTCTGCCATTGCATTGTTCCGCTTGAACAACTCTCCTTCCATATACAGCATCGCCCTATGCAACAGCACCACTCCTTCCCGAAATTTCTTCATTACCCCATCCGTCTCACTCCGTTCGCCTGCTGTAGTCTCGGTCTCACTCCGTGCGCCCGCGCCTACATGCAGTGCCACTTTGCCAATGACCACAGCCTTATGCTCGTACTCGTTGATTATTTTTCGGTAATCCAGTTCCGGCATTTTCCCTGGGCACGTCCATTTCTCCTTGTAGTTCTTGCAATGGCAGCATTTCAGCCTCACCCGTTCTTCAAATACAATATCTTCGTATTGTATCTCCCTCACTTCCACCTCCGGGTACTTCTCATGCAATATCTCTTTCACTTCCTCAACACTCATTTTGTATATTTCACTTTCTCAACACGCATTTAATAGTTCCTTTTTTCTCATTGTCCTTTCCTCGTCATATCTCGATTTCCCCTTCTGCGGCATATTTAGTTTTCTCGTTCCGCGTCATATTTCGATTTCCCTTTCTGCGGCATATTTGCCGCAGGGTTATCCTTTTGGTATCCTGTGCTCGCGATTTCATGAGCGAGTTTAGCGCCGCGTGGTTCTGTCCCTGTCGGTATTCCACCGCCCTTGGGGTCCCCGACGTAACCGCAGGTTGCGGTGGGGAGAGCGGGGCGATAGTGCGCCCCTTGCCGAAAGTAAGCGCAGCGGTGTTCAGTTTTCGGCGGTATTCCGCCGATTATTCCCCCAAATCCTCCCAGCCTGCAAAGTTACAAAAAAAAATGCACATTTGCAAATCTTCTCGCAGAAAAATTGCACGTAAGTGCATTTTTAGCGCAGGAGTACCTGCCTATGCTCGCATAACGGCAGGTGCTACGGCACTAAAAAAGGTAATCGCGTCAGCGATATTTTTCTGCGGGAACACTTGCCTAAATGCACAGCATTGCTGCACTGTAATTTCGGAGGGTCCCTTCAGGGTCGTGCCTAAGTTACAAAAAATTTGCAAGTTTTTCCGCAAAATATATTATTTTGCCCCTCATTTTTCCTTTCCTGTCCCGCTCCCTTCCCGCCCCGTTCCCATTCCATTTCCGTTCCGTTTTCGATTCGTTATCGAACCCTTACCGCATGATAACCGCAACATAACCGTAAGATAACCGTAGGATAACAAGCCTAAAATTCATTTTTGATGCACATACTATATATATACTATGTATATATATACTTTTTGTTCATTTTTCCGCAAAAATACAACCTCATTCATCTCTCGCGTTTCCTACATTTTAGCCGCCTTTTTTCCACTTGCCTTATCTTCGCCAAGCTTTTACTTTGTTTTTACCTTAGCTTTTGTTTTGTTTGTGTCTCGCTTTTGAATATATTTTGCACAATTTTTCAAAAATATTTGCAAATACGATTTTTTTTTCGTATCTTTGTAGGTTGAATTGCAATACACCCACAAATCTACCTTGTAGATTCGTGAATTTGAATATGACTGACACAGATAAACAAATATTTTTCCTTGGCATCGGCGGCATTGGCATGAGTGCCTTGGCGCGCTATTTCCGGCACGAAGGATACACCGTTGCCGGTTACGACCGCACACCATCTGACCTCACACACGCTCTTGAGAGCGAAGGGATCAGCGTTTTTTACGATGATAACGTCAATCTCCTACCCTTTGCGCCTGACAATCTGCCTGTTGTCTGGACACCCGCCGTTCCCACTGACACGCAGCTATACCAATACCTGCAATCACACGGCGCCCATATCCAAAAACGCGCACAAGCCTTGGGACAGATCACTTCCCTCAAAAAACCGCTCTGCGTAGCAGGAACGCACGGCAAAACGACCACCAGCACTATCCTTGCCCACTTGCTTCGCCAATCGCACATCGGCACAAGCGCTTTCCTTGGAGGACTGAGCGAAAACTACCATACGAACCTGCTCCTTGACAGCAACAGCCCGTTTGTTGTCGTCGAGGCGGATGAGTTCGACAGAAGTTTCCACCACCTGCGCCCGTTCATGTCTGTTGTCACCAGCGTCGATCCCGACCACCTGGACATCTACGGCACGCCCGAGGCCTACCGCGAGAGCTTTGAGCATTACTGCAGCCTTGTGTCCGACACGCTGCTGCTCAAATACGGTCTTACCGACAAACTGCATATCGGCAGCAACGCAAAACTCTTCACCTACTCTGCCGAGGACAACCGCGCAGATTATTTCGCCGCGAATATCATTGCCGCAGAAGGCAGTCTATCCTTCGATCTGCATCACCCGAACGGCGTTATCGAAAATATCACCTTGGGCGTTCCTGTCTGGGTGAACATCGAGAACAGCATTGCCGCTGCGGCTATCGCTATGCTCAACGGCGTTACACCCGATGAGGTTCGTACTGGATTGGCTTCGTTTGCAGGCGTGCACAGGCGGTTCAATATCCATGTGCAAAACCCGCAAATAACCTATATCGACGATTACGCCCATCATCCGCAAGAGATTGCTGCGTCAATCGCCTCTGTCCGCAAACTATACCCCACACGGCATTTCCTGGGTATCTTCCAGCCGCACCTATACACGCGCACACGAGACTTTGCCGACGAGTTTGCTGAGGTTCTCTCTACCTTGGACGAAGTCATTCTTCTTCCCATCTATCCGGCACGCGAACTGCCCATTCCAGGCATAGACTCCGAGATGCTCTTGGGCAAAATATCCTTACGCGACAAACATCTGCTTTCCAAACAAGCCCTTGTCGCCGAGATTGCCGAACGCGCACGCAAAATGGTGCCTGTTGTCGTACTCACTATCGGAGCAGGCGACATCGACCGACTCGTTCCCGACATAACCGATAAACTCAACAACATGAACGGATAGTGTCACTCAAACGGAAAATAGTGAATTACTGTATCGCGACAGTTCTGGCTGCCGTGGTTATCTTTGCCGGTGTAACAACCTCACGCCGTGCCGCCGATCCCGTTTGCTCCGCTATCACGATTGTAGTCAAGGACAGCACAGCCCGGCAATACGTTACACCTGACGAACTGCGCTTGCAACTCATTCAGGCAGGCTTGTGGCAAGTGGGCGAACCTTTATCAAAAATCTCCTGTCATAAGATCGAACAGAACCTGCTCACCCATCCTATGTTACGGCGTGCCGAGTGCTACGAACTGACCAACGGCGAGGTGCGCATCATTGTCACACAGCGACAACCTGTTGTACGTATTGCCGGTGACGAACATTATTTCATCGATTCCGACCGGAAGATTATGCCCGTTACAGCAGCTGTCAATACGCCCGTTATTGTCGTCAGCGGACGCATCGGCAAACAGCAGGCGATCGGGGAGATGTACGACTTTGTCGTATGGCTCAACCGAAACAACTTCTGGCGAAGCAAGATTCATAATATCCGAGTCGCCAATCCCAAGATGATCGAACTCATCGATGCCGAACACAGCTACACAATCATCATCGGTTCGCTCGATGCTGCTCAGCAACGACTTGACGAACTCGAAACACTTTATACCGACGGATTTGAACGAATCGGATACCCTAACTACAAGCAAATTGACTTGCAATTCAACGGACAAATTATAGGCAGAAAATAATAATAACTAATTGGTATTTATCTTGATAATTGAATATGGTACGAAAGACTGATATACCCCAACCCCTTGTCGCCATGAACATTGGCAGTTCATGCGTACGCGCTATTGCTGCCGATTGGGATGAACGACACAATACTTTCCATATCCTCGGATGCGAATACTCCAACCGCCACCAGAGCGTGGAAAAAGGTATTCCCACCAACTCCAGCGATGTAGGATTTGTGCTCAACGAGACTTGGAAGAAACTCTGCAACCGCGTCGGACGCGGTGAACTGAAGAACATTTTCGTCTGTGTTGGCGGGCGTTCATTACAATCCGTTCATGTGGAGGCGCATCGCCAGCAACGACGCTCTGAGATCAAGCAAAAACTCCTCAACGAAATGATTCGCGAGTGCTCCGAGAAAATCGAGGCACGCACGCCGGCAGCAGGCGTGCTGTCCGTCCTGCCCGAACGATGGGAAGTGGACGAGCAGTATTTCGATGAAGCGCCTATCAAGCAAATCGGCAGAGACATAACACTGTATGCCACAGCCTTTGTCATGCGCAAGGAGTATTGCACCAAGATGGACGACACGATCAAACGTGCCGGCTTGGCTATCTTCAACCGCGAAGTTATTCCCGACGCATGCATCACGGCTCTCACAACCGATGAGGAACGCGAGAACGGATGCGCGGTTATTGATATGGGTGCACAAACCACTACCCTCACTATCTTCAAGGACAATCAGTTCCAACTCACCAAAGTAGTGCCGCTCGGTGGCTATCATGTCAGCCATGATATCGAAACGCTGGGTATATCTTCGATAAACGCCGAGAAACTCAAGTGCAAATGGGGCACGCTCAGTCTCAAGCCCCAGGAGGTGGACAAAGGCTTGCGCGTTCCCGCGGCACGCGAAGGTGAAGAACCGCTGATTGTTACACGCGGCAACCTCAGTTCTATCATCGCATGCCGTATCAACGAGATCATTATGCCCCTGCTCGCTGAAATAGAAAAGACGGAAGGCATACAAACCATCTATCTGACAGGCGGAGGTTCAATGCTACGCGGTATCGTTCCGTTCATGCGCAAGAAGACATCTATCCCCGTTGAGTACGGCTCGCACGCACAATGGCTGGCTGCTGATACCGAAGATGAGTTTTATCAGCCTTTGTACGGTTCCCTGATCGGCACGCTGTTGCTCGGACAAATGTACAAAGATGAGCACCCGGACGAAGAACCGCAACCCAAAACCATGTTGGGCAAACTGCGCAAAGACCTGACCGACCTCTTCGGCGGTGAAGACTTTTAATTCAGGAACCATCAATTTAGTTCAAGAACATCAAATAACTGAAAAATCAACCTAATATGTCAGAAATAATACCATTACCATTGGATTTGGAAGCCGAGAGTATCATCAAAGTGATGGGCGTGGGCGGCGGTGGCGGCAATGCCGTTAATCACATGTACAAAATGGGCATCAAGGACGTCAGTTTCCTTGTCTGCAATACCGACAAGATTGCCCTCGGTCAGTCAAGTGTTCCCTCCAAGTTACAGCTTGGTCCGGGATTGGGCGCTGGCGGCAAACCTGAACGTGCACGCGAACTGGCACGCGAGAACCGCGACCGTATTCACGAGGCGTTGGATGATGGCACGAAGATGCTGTTTATCACAGCCGGTATGGGAGGCGGTACAGGTACAGGCGCTTCGCCTATCGTGGCGGAAGTGGCACAGGAGATGGAGATTCTTACCGTTGGTATTGTTACTATCCCGTTTGCTTTCGAGGGCAAACCGAAGATCCGCAAGGCACTTGTCGGCGTAGCCGAACTGGCGGAACATGTGGACGCACTCCTCGTTATCAACAACGAGAAACTCTGCAAGATCTTCCCCGACCTCGATCTGCCTAACGCCTTCGACAAATCCGATGACGTCGTAGCCAATGCTGCCAAATCGATTGCCGAGATCATCACAGTGCCCGGATACATCAATACCGACTTTGCCGATGTCTATAACACCCTGAAGAAAGGCGGCGTAGCTATCATGAACGTCGGTCAGGCAAATGGCGAGGAACGTATCACACGCGCTATCAAGAATGCTTTGGAATCTCCGCTCGTCAACACCAACGATGTGCGTGGTGCGTCACGTGTGCTGCTGCAGTTATACTGCTCGCACGACAACGCTATACGCATGAACGAGTTCAGCCAGATCACATCGTTCGTTGAGCAAGTAGGCGATGAAGTCGAAGTACAATGGGGAGCAAGTTATGACGACACCTTGGGAGACGATGTGCGCGTAACAATCATCGCCACAGGCTACAGCGTAAGCGATATACCCGGTATCAACGCAATTCCGGTGGAGATTACCCGCCCGGCTGAACAAGCGGAAGAGAGCAAACCTGCACAACCCGAAACGCTCGAGGATGCTATGGATCGCTTCTACCCTGCCGATCAACCCGAACATGCAGAAAAAACACCGGCTACGGAGACATCGGAAGAATCGGATACACAGGATTCAACGAAATCAACGAAGAATACCGATACTACGGAAACGCCTCAGGCTCCCGCCAAACAGAATGTTGTCAAGAGTAACGTAATGGATTACATCGACTTTGACGACGATGACGCACTTGCCGATGCCGAGGACCAACCCGCATGGATGCGAAACAGAAGATAATGGAAAACTGAAAGGTGAAAATTGAAAGGTGACATTTCATGAGTCTGATTGATAAAATTATTACGTGGTACTCGGCGCACATGAACTACGCGTCTATCACGGCATTGATGGCTGTTGAGTCATCGTTTATACCGTTTCCTTCCGAAGTGGTTATTCCTCCTGCCGCCTTTGTGGCTGGTCAGCCTGAAAGCGTGTTGTGCGCTACGGGCAACTATACTGTTGATGTTCTGCTGATTGTGCTGTTCGGAACGTTGGGCGCCATGATTGGAGCAATCATCAACTACGCTCTGTCTGTATGGCTCGGACGATTGATAATCTATAAGTTCGCCGATTCGCGCTTGGGACATTTGTGCCTGTTGTCGGGCGAGAAACTTGAGCGTGCCGAAGCATATTTCCGCGAACACGGTAATGTTTCTACATTCATCGGCCGATTCATTCCGGGCATACGCCAACTGATTTCCATACCTGCAGGATTGAGCCGCATGCATTTCGGCGCTTTCCTGTGGTGGACGTTCTTAGGCGCATTTATCTGGAACTGTGTACTGGCTGCCATCGGATATATCGCGGCAGGTCAGATGACTCTGATCAAGGAGTACAGCCACGAACTGAGCATCGTTCTTATCGCTCTGTTCGGTGTGGGTATAGCATACATTGTTATCAAGCAAATCATCAAGCGCAAGCGCGCTAAAAACTGATCTCTGATTGCTGATGTCTATTCTATCTCCCGTACTTGAACTGCTCTACCCCTCGTTGTGCGTCGTTTGCCACCGAGGGGTAGATTCGTATAATACGCTCTGCGACGACTGCTTGCGCAAACTGCCGCGTACCGAACATCAACTGTTACGGGGAAACAAAGTAGAACAGTTATTCGACGACATCAACCGCCCGCGCAAGAACTGGCGAGAGCCTCGTTTTGTGCGTGGCGGAGCATGGCTGCAATACGACGACAATGTGGCAACCGTCATTCATGCCGGCAAGTTTTTCGAGCGACCCGAACTGGCACAGTACCTCGGCTCACAGGCTGCACAAGAATGGATTGATACAGGATTCTTCGATGATATCGACCTGCTTGTGCCTGTCCCTATTCATCCGCACAGGTTGAGAGATCGCGGATATAACCAAAGCGAGTATATCTGCCGAGGGATAGCAGCGGTTACGCACCTTCCTGTTGACACAACAACTATCCTGCGCGTCAAAGATACGCCCAAACAATCCCAACTGACTGATTCAGAGCGCCAGAAGAACGTAGAGCACGCGTTCCATATACCCGAACCTGTCATTTGGCACAAAAAGCATATTTTGCTTGTGGACGACGTTATCACTACCGGCGCCACAATCCGTAACTGCATAAAAGAGATAACGCCTATCCGGTCGTGCCGGATAAGCGTCTTCTCATTGTCGGTTGCCCGCTAAGCTTTTTCTTTGAGCAGCCAAGCTGGGCTGCGGTCTTTACTCTCAGCTGCGGGGTCCCCACAACTAACAGGCAGTGGGGTACTTTGCAGCGGTCTATCAGCCAAAGGCGGTCTATTTTAGATGAATAACAGCTGTACGATTACGTAAATCGGCAAGCAGACGATCAGCGAGAACTTGATCATGTAGCCGAAGAACGACGGCATATCAATACCCGACTGCTCAGCAATTGACTTAACCATGAAGTTAGGTCCGTTACCGATATATGTCAGAGAGCCGAAGAATACTGCACCCATCGATATGGCTTTCAGGAACGGATCTGTAGCCAATTGCATACCTTCCGGCGCTGCCATAGCATTGAATACCATTGCAGTAGGTGCGTTGTCCAGAAATGCAGAAAGCAGACCTGTGGTATAAACATACTGCCATGGCTCGCTTAAAAAGTCCTTAATCGAAGCCGAGTGTTGCGTCAGGAATGCCAACGCTGGTGTCATCGTGGCAAAGATGCCTAAGAACACACAAGCAACCTCCATGATTGGTACCCAGCTGTAACCGTTGTCCTCACGAACTTTCTTCTTCGTGGTCAGCCAGCTCAATGCAATAATCAGAATGAACGCCCACTCGCGCAAGAGTTTGAGATACCACGGCGCATCGTGTTCACCCATTGCAGGGATATACGTCGAGTTGATGAACATCGTCGAGCAGATAACGCAGAGCAGCCAAACGATATTGATCAGACCGCTCATCTGCAACTTCTTTGCCTCGCGCACATCCGCCATAATGTTTACAGTCGGCTCCTTGCGGTACAGGTACATATCTACTACGAAGTAAACAGCCAGCAGCAAAGCTCCCGTTACAAACCACTCGGGCAGCATGTTCTGCATCCACCACATGAACGGTGCACCTTTCTGGAACAGCAGGAACAACGGAGGATCACCCAGCGGCGAGAGCAAACCGCCGCAGTTAGCCACGATAGCGATGAAGAACAATACGGTGTGAACCTTGTACTTACGTTGCGAGATCGTCTCAAGCAACAGACGGATAAGCAACATAGCAGCTCCGGTTGTACCCATGAACGACGCCAGCACCCAGCCGATGGCCATGATTACAGTATTCGTCAGAGGTGTGGCTTTCAGGTCACCACGGATGCAGATACCGCCGGTGGTTACAAACAATGCCATGAGCAGCAGGATAAACGGCACATAGTCGTAGATCATCTGATGAATCAGCTCGTGACTCATACCATTCACACACAACCAGATACCTACAGGCACACCAAGGATGAGCGATACGTACAACTTGTGTATGTTGTGCTCCCACCACTCGCCTACATGAGGAATAAGCGGCAGAATAGCGATGCACAACAGCATCACAGCAAACGGGATTAACATCCACGCAGGAATCAAATGTTCAATCATGATCAATATAGAGTTTTGTTGATTGCAAATACCGGGTTTTGTCGTTTGCAAATACAAGGGCTTTGTCGTTTGCAAATACAAGGGTGTTGTCGATTGCACACATTAACCGATACAAAGGTACAACTTTTTTTCGATATTTGCAAATTTTTGACAGAAAAAGTAAAATATTTCTTCGTATTTCTTCCAAATACCGCTATTCGGGAAGATCTGACGCATCACAAAGATACAAAAAAATAAGCTATGCATGGCGCATAACTTATTTCCCAAAACTATTTACTCTTTTCCTTGTTTTGTGTCCCCCGAGGGACTCGAACCCTCGACCCACTGATTAAGAGTCAGTTGCTCTACCAACTGAGCTAGGGAGAC
>CALZOG010000017.1 GCA_945827635.1 uncultured Bacteroidales bacterium | reverse complement strand
TTACTATACAAAATAAAACAATCCGCTGCAAAAGTACAAAAATATTTGCAAATTTGCAAATTATTTTGTAATTTTGTAGGCAAATAGCGAATTATTGTATGTCAAGATATAAATTTTGGCTGCTTGTAGCAGCATTTTTGTGCGGAGTAAACCCTAAGGTTAGTCCGACAGAAGTCCGATATGAGTCCGATCGAACAGCACGAAACGGTGCTTCGCTCAACCCTGCATATACGGCATATATCGAACGCTGGAAAGCCACAGCACTTGCCCAACAGGCGCAATACGGCATCCCTGCGTCGATCACCTTGGCGCAAGGCCTGTTAGAGTCCGGTGCCGGACAAAGCGATTTGGCGTCACAGGCAAACAATCACTTCGGCATCAAGTGCCACAGCGATTGGGAAGGCAAAACCTTCCGCCAGGATGACGACAAGCGCGATGAGTGTTTTCGTAGTTATGCGAAGGCGGAAGACTCGTTTCGCGACCACTCGCTTTTCCTCAAACGCAAGCGGTACGAGGTGTTGTTCACCTACGATGTCAAGGATTACAAGGCATGGGCTAACGGTCTGAAAGCCTGCGGTTATGCCACCGACCCGGCGTATCCGCAGAAGTTGATACGTATCATTGAAACCTATGGTTTAGCGGACTTAAAGACCACTGGCGCTGATAGAAGACAGACCGCTAATGCTGATAGAAGACAGACCGCTAATGCTGACAGAAGAGAGACCGCTAACGCTGAGAGAAGAGAGACTGCTAACACTGAGAGAAGAGAGACTGCTGATACAGTGCAGTGGCGACCGACAGTGTTCCGCTCGAACGAGTTGTACGCTGACCACGCATACGGAAAGACCAACGGCAGGAAGTTTGTCGTGGCACAGGAAGGTGACTCGTGGGGAAGCATAGCATTCATGCTTGGTATGGAAGAAAAGACGCTACGCCGCATCAACGAGGCAACCGACAAGCAACCCTTGCGCGGCGGTGACCGTATATACCTGTTCCCGAAACGCAGCAAAGCAGCCAAGGGCAACACACGCCACCTTGTGCAACCCGGCGAGACAGCTTGGGACATAGCACAATACTACGGGATGAAAATGAGCAGTCTGTACAAGATCAACGGTATACCCGAAGGCACACCGCTCACTACGCAGCAGTGGCTGAAGGTAAGATAGTAGAAAGACCGCAACCGAACGGCTGCTCAAAGTCGAAAGTCGAAAGACTGCAACGCTCAAACGATGAAACGCAAAGAGACACAATCGCTGGATAGCGTGATTGCGGAATGGATCCGCGAGAACGGCTTGGAGAAACCGCTGCTGGAGCACCGGGTGGTTCAGCAGTGGGCGGATATACTCGGGCCGACGATAGCACGCTACTCGCGAGATATAGAGGTGAAAGACGGAATGTTGCGCGTTCGCATCACCAACGCCGCACTCAGGCAAGAACTGTTTGAGCAGCGTTTTCGTCTGATACAAAAACTCAACGATGCCGTGGGCGGTGAGGCGATAACAGATATACGCCTGTTAGGGTAAGGGAAAGATGAAAGGTAAAAACAAGTGAATTATCCGGAAAACATAGAACAGAAGATCGACTTCACGCTTATCCGCAGTTGGATAAGCAAGGAGTGTGACTCGCCGCTCGGGCAAGAGCGTTGCGAGCAGATGAGTTTTCTTACCGATCCGGCAGCCATTGCCGAACGTGTAACACAGACCGCACAGATGCAACAAGCACTGACAGATGCCACCCTATCCTTTCCGCACGGCGATATATACGACTTGCGCGAGCAGTTGCAGCGTATTCGCGTTGAAGGTCTGTATCTCGATGAGCAGGAACTGTTCAGTCTGCTGAAGTGTCTGTTGTTCGCGCGCGACATGCAAGCGTTCCTGAAGGGCTTAGACCCTGCGCGCTACAGTCTGCTGACAGGTATGGGCGACATGCTCACGCTGCCTCTCACGCCGGTGACAACCGAACTCGACCGCCTACTCGACCGCTACGGCGAACTGCGCGATAATGCGTCGCCTGAACTTGCACGTCTGCGTCAGGAGCTGCGTAAAGCCGAAGGGGCAGTGGCGCGTGCCATCGACCATATCCTCCGTCAGGCACAAGCCGACGGACTGATTGACAAAGATGCGGCACCTACTCTGCGTGAAGGACGACTCGTACTGCCCGTTGCTCCGGCATACAAACGGAAGATTGGCGGTATAGTACATGACGAGAGTGCATCGGGAAAGACCGTATATATCGAGCCTCAGCAAGTGATCGAGGCGAACAACCATATCCGCGAACTCGAAGGCGCCGAGCGGCGCGAGCGCATACGCATATTGATAGATTTTGCCAACCGCTTACGTCCGCTGTTGGGCGACCTGATGCAAGTGCAGCAGTTTGTGGCAGAGGTGGATTTTGTGCGTGCCAAGGCGCGCGTAGGTCTGCAACTGAAGAGTATAGCCCCGACCCTTACCCCCAAGCCTATTCTGCATTGGTTGCAGGCGCGGCACCCTGTTCTATGCAAACGTCTGCCGGAGGCTGGCAAAGAGGTTGTGCCGTTAGACATCGTTCTGCGTGAGGGAAAACGTATACTCGTAATCTCCGGCCCGAATGCGGGCGGAAAGTCCGTCTGCCTGAAGACCGCTGCGCTGCTGCAATACATGCTCCAATGCGGTATGACAGTACCGGCAGGCGAGGCTTCGCAGGCAGGCATATTCCGGCAAATAATGATTGACATAGGCGACGAACAATCCATCAACAACGACCTATCCACCTACTCGTCGCACCTGAGGAACATGAAGCATTTTGTCAAGAATGCCGATGATACGACCTTGTTCCTGATTGATGAGTTCGGCACGGGTACCGAGCCGCTGATTGGCGGAGCGATAGCCGAGAGTGTACTGTTACACCTAAACGAGGCACATGCAACGGGTATCATCACTACCCACTACACCAACCTCAAGCACCTCGCTGAACAGACTGAAGGTATAGTGAACGGAGCCATGCTCTACGACCGCGGTGCCCTGCGTCCGTTGTTCCAACTGTCCATCGGGCAGGCCGGTTCATCGTTCGCCATCGAGATTGCACGGCAGATCGGTCTGCCGGAGGAAATAATCAGTCAAGCAACCGAACTGATCGGTGCAGAACATATTGATTACGACAAGCAGTTACAAGATATAGCCCGCGACAAACGGTACTGGCAGAACAAACGCGAGAACATCCGCACGCGCGAGAAGCATCTGGAGGAGCGCATAGCCTTCTACGAAAAAGAGATAGGCGAACTCAAAAAGAAGCAGAAAGAGATGCTCAACGAGGCCAAGCAGCAAGCCGCAGATATTCTGCAGCAGTCCAACGCAACCATCGAACGTACCATTCGCGAGATCAAAGAGGCACAGGCGGACAAAGAGGCTACAAAGAAAGCCCGTGCGAAAGTCGAGGAGATGAAACAGCAAGTGAGTAAGACGGCTACGCCCAAGGACAAAAAATCGCAACACGCAAAGCCCGCTGACACCCAAAGCACAAAGGCTGCTGCGCCTGAGAAACGTGGCGGCAAATCCATATTGCACGACTTGAGCGATCTGCGCATGCTGACCAAGCGACCGGACTTAGCACCCAAGCCTGCCGCAGCACGCCCGACAACAACCGTTGCCGATCAGATGCGCCGACGCAAACTGGCGTTCAGCCGCACTCTGGATATGCGGGGCATGCGCGTAGATGAAGCGCTGGAGCAGATAATTGCATACATCGACGATGCTATCATGGTTGGCGCAGAAGAGGTGACCATTCTGCACGGCACAGGTACCGGTGCAGTCAAACAAGTCGTACGTGACTACCTGCAGCAGAAACGCCACGCGATGCTCAAACGAGGCACAGGTACAATCGAGTTTCACGATGGAGACCCCGACCGCGGAGGAGCAGGCATAACGATTGTGGAACTATAGCAAACATACAGGAGCCCTATTTGGCGGCCAACAGACAAAAGACACTAACAACACAAGATATGAAAAAACATTTACTACTTATTCTCTTAACGATTGCAGGGATGCTTCCGGTGATGGCACAGGTGCAGTTCGGCACCAACCAATATGCCGTACGCCTGAACATCGGCTACAACCATAACACAACTTACGGCTCATACGCCGGAGTTGATTTCGGGGCATTTATGCCTATCAACCAGCATTTTGAGATGCAGGCCGACCTGCGTTTCACTACTGCAAACAACCATGCTATCGGAGTACAGATGCGTCCGAAGTTTGCTGTACCTGTCGGCGAGTTCTTTCTGGAAGGCAGGCTGCTGTCCGGACTATATCCCAAGGACGGTTTCAACGAACTGGTGCAAGCCATAGCCGTGGGCTATCGGATGGAATATGTTTCATTTCAGGTAGGTATTTCCACGCGTCTGATCATGAACTATCCCTACAACTGGCACGACAACTCCAACATCATCGCCGAGCCGTTCAACATCTGCTACAAACTGGAGGTTTTCGTCCGTCCGCAAGCATCGCCGTGGAACATCAGCCTCTGCGCATCGAATATGACCGACTACCAGATTGAGCGCGTATGGCAGCCGATGTTCATGGTTAACGGCCGCTATAACATCAACGAGCATTGGCAGGTTAACCTCAGTGCCTTGTGCAAACCGACAGGTATGTTCCACCTCAATGCCAAGTACTATGGCGCGGAAGTAAGAGCCGGATTCGCATATAGTTTCTAAATATATTGGATGTCGAAACACAGAAAAACAATAAGCAACATGAAGAAGAATATCTTATTACCGATTATAGCACTCCTGCTCAGTGCGTGCAATCCTGACACATGGAACCTGGACGTAGTGGGTATGGTCAGCGGCTCATCAGCCGGTATCGACCAGCGTATCGATGACTCGTTCCGCTACAACGACGAGCATGGCTACCCTGTCATCAACGCCACAGGCGAGAGTTACAACGTATTCGTAGCCACTGACACACACGTGGATCGTAGCCGTACGAACTGGAAGCAGTTCATCAGCGACTATCACGCTGATCCTGACTGCCCGCTGGCTATCCATCTGGGAGACTTGATCAATGCACAGAACCACTGGGATTACATGATTGAGCCGCTCAGCGACCTGCCTGCCGACCCGCTGAAGAAAGATACACTGCTCGCTGTAGCAGGCAACCACGACCTGTACTTCAACCAGTGGAAAGAATACGTTCAGCGCTTCAAGACATCCACTTACTATGCCATTGTCCGCACGCCCGCCGGCAAGCAGGATCTGTATATCTTCATCGACACGGGCGAGGGATTCCTTGGTAAGCGTCAGACCGAGTGGCTGAAGAGCACTCTGACATGGGCAAACTCGCAGGGTTTCCGCCATATCACAGTATGCACGCACACCCATCTGTTCAAGCGCGACAGTTCTCAAGGGCATACATCCAACATGCCTCTCGAGGAGACCTACGCGCTGCTGCACCTGCTCAAGCAGAACAATGTTGAGATGTTCTGGTGCGGGCACGACCACTCGCGCGAGATAACCAACCTCGGCTCGCTCACATCAATCATTGTGGACGCACTGTTCGACCGCGAGCCGCACCCGGCGTACATGGTTGCCACCTGTGGCGACGAACCGATACGTTACAAGTTTGTGGAACTTACACCACTCGTTGACTAAACAAGCACACGAATGCTATTCTATATCGGTTTGGGCAGTAATCTCGGCGAACGCGAGCAGACTATCCGCAGGGCACTGGATATGTTAGACCAGTATATAGGCAAGCGGATAAGCGTTGCACCGCTGATATATAGCGAGCCACAGGGATTCGACTCACCAAACAGATTCTGCAACACCGTAGCGTTGTACGAATCAGAACTGCAACCGACAGAGGTACTGGCTCACACGCAGAGCATTGAGTGCCAACTGGGACGTACCGAGCAATCGGTGATCCTGCCTGACGGCAGCAAACGTTATGCCGACAGGCTGATTGACATCGACCTTATCGAGGCGTACGACAACAACGGTATTGAGGTGCGAATGCACACGCCTGCTCTAACTCTGCCACACCCGCGAATGCAAGAGAGGCAATTTGTTATGGAACCACTGGGAATCATCAAATCACATGTCATAAATCATACGTAATACCATGGTAAAAAACCGCAAAGAACTAATCATCTACAAAGCTTTGGAGTTATATCTGATCAACGGGTACGAGAATGTTAGTATCACCGATCTGCAGAGTGCTTTGGATATGGGACGTGGCACAATGTACTACCACTTCAAGAACAAGGACGAGATCTATATCGAGATTGTCAATCGTTTCTTTCTGCGTCCCAAGCAGGAGATGCTACGGCTCAAGGAGGATATTCGCGTGCCGGACATGATTGAGGCTCTGCTGCGCTATTTCAAATTTTTGGAGGAGAATCTGATGGAGCTGGAGCAGCGCAACATCAATACCTCCAATGTGATTATGCTGCTATACTCGGCGTACCACCGTTTTCCTGAGTTATACCGCCGTGCACATCGGCTCTATGCCACCGAACAGTCGATGTGGCTGCGCGCCATACGCAACTCGATGATCGACGGTGATGTGCGGCGCGACCTGCCACTGGAGGAGACCGCGGCATTGTTCACGCAGATCAAGGACGGCTACGACGCAGGACGTTCAGGCGTGCAGATGGACTTCGACATGGTGCGCAAGCAGTACCAACTGCTCTACTCGCTCATCCGCACGCCTAAAACAGACAAATGACCAAATCATAAATCGTAAATAGTCAAATCGTAAATATCATGACTGACAAATACTTATATCTTCTTTCCGAGAAGTTCCCCAATGCCAACGCGGTGCTCACAGAGATTATCAACCTGCGTTCGATACTCTCGCTGCCCAAGGGTACGGAGCACTTTGTTAGCGACCTGCACGGCGCCTCAACGGCATTCATACACATGGTTAAGAATGCTTCGGGAGTTATCCGCCGCAAGGTGGATGATGCTTTCGGTGATACAATCTCCGAGCGGGAGAAACGTGCTCTGTGCGCTCTCATCTATTACCCCGACGAGCGTCTGCAGATTCCTGATGAACCCTTTGACGAAGGACGGACTTTCGCCTCGCGAGAGGAATTTCTGTACGTCCGTCTCAGTCAGGTGGTGGAGATTATGCGCCGCGTTACAGTCAAATATACGCGCTCCAAGGTGCGCAAGATGATTCCCAAGCAGTTTGCCTATATCATCGAGGAGTTATTGTACGAATCCAACATCGAGGGCGGACGCCAGGACTACTACCATTCTATCCTGCAGGCTATCATCGACACCGGTTGCGCTGAGCAGATGATCATCGCAATCTGCTATCTCATTCATGGTTTGGTAATCGATACGTTCCATATCGTGGGTGATATCTTCGACCGCGGACCGGGTGCGCAAAAGATCCTGGACGTGCTTTCCACCATTCGCGATTATGACATCCAATGGGGTAACCACGACATTGAGTGGATGGGAGCCGCAGCCGGCAACCGTGCACTGATTGCCACCGTACTGCGTGTATCCATCCGGTACGCGAATATCGAAACGCTGGAGGAAGGTTACGGTATCAACCTGTTACCACTCGCGAGCTTCGCCATGCAGACCTATGGTGATGACCCGTGTACCATCTGGCAGACCAAGGATTTTGAGAACAACCCGCGTCTCACCCGCTCCGCCAACCTCATGGCAAAGATGCACAAAGCTATATCCATCATCCAGTTCAAGCTGGAGGGGCAGACTATCCTACGCCACCCGGAGTATCAGATGAACGACCGCTTGCTGCTGGATAAGATCAATGCCGACGGCACTATCACTGTCGCCGGAAAGACTTACCCGCTTTCCGACACCCATCTGCCGACCGTCAATCCTGCCGCGCCATACGAACTGTCGTTGGAGGAGGAAGAACTAATGACCCAACTGGCTCGTTCGTTCCGCAAGTCAGAGAAGTTGCAAAAGCACCTGCGTATCCTTTACCGCCACGGCTCACTTTATCTGGTACGCAACGGTTTCCTGCTCTACCACGCTGCCGTGCCGTTGAACGCCGACGGCTCGTTTGCCGAGGTCGAAGTATTGGGTGTAAAGGCAAAAGGCCGTGCACTGATGCAGCGTATCGATGATGTGGTACGTATGGCATATTTCGGTGAAGGACAACTCAAGGATGATGCACTCGATTACACCTGGTATCTCTGGACAGGGCCGCTATCGCCCTTGTACAACAAGGATAAGATGACTACCTTCGAGCGGTACTTCATCAACGACAAGGCTATCTGGCACGAGGAGAAGGGCGCCTACTACGAACTGGCTAACCGCCGCGATGTATGCGAACAGATTCTGCGCGAGTTCGGGCTCGATCCTGCGGAGAGCCGAATCATCAACGGGCACATCCCTGTCCGTACCATCAAAGGCGAGACACCTATGCGTGCCGATGGCAAACGATTCGTTATCGACGGAGGATTCAGCAAGCCGTATCAGGAGAAGACCGGCATAGCCGGCTACACGCTCATCTACAACTCCTTCGGCATTCAGCTGGTGGAGCATGAGGAGTTTGAGAGTCGCGAGCAGGCTATACGCTCCGGTTCGGATATTCACAACCGTATCCAACTGACAAACTTCGCCAGCCATCGCATGCTCATACGCGATACGGATATGGGCAAACAGCTGATGGAGCAGATTGCTGACCTCGAACTGCTGCTCGAAGCCTACCGAACAGGGCATATCAAGGAGCACATGCTATAATGCGTCCGATTTGCGATTGCAAACGATTATCCCACAGTAATATCCTGCTGTGGGATTTTTGTCCATGAGAAAATAGGAATAAGTTGCTCTGCAGTAACAGGTTCAGGTGTTGGCGTCAGTCCTATTGTATAAGCCAGCTTGCCGATAATCTGCTCGGCTGTACTATGTTGCCGCATTGCGCTGACTGCCAACGACTGATCACGCTTGCACAAGCGTTGTCCCTGAGTATTTACGAGCAGCGGATGATGGCAGTACACAGGTTGAGTAAACCCAAGGATTCGTCGCAAATAGTGCTGTTGTGCTGCCGACAATAGCAGGTCACGACCACGCACAATCTCTGTCACGCCCATCTCTGCATCATCCACAACAACGGCCAGCTGATAGGCAAACACGCCATCCGACCGGCGCAGGATAAAGTCGCCGCAATGCGTGGCAAGGTTCACCGACTGATGTCCATATACCCGATCCTCGTATTCAATCATTTCGTCGGGAACCATAAGCCGTATTGCAGCAGGGCGGTCAACCGAAGTAATCAGGCTTTCGACTTTCGACTTTTGGCTTTCGACTCCATTGGGTCTGCAAGTTCCCGGATAGACCACTCGTCCGTCACTCTCGTGCGGAGCCTGTGCTGCCAGAATCTCATTGCGCGTACAGGTGCAGGGATACGTTAATTCGTGCAGTTGCTGCAGGTACTGCTCGTATATAGCCGTACGTTGCGACTGATAGACCACCTCGCCGTCCCACGTGAGTCCGAGCCACTCCAGATCGCGCATCAGCCGGTCGGCATATTCCTGCCGAGAGCGCTGGGGATCAAGATCCTCTATCCTCAGTCGCCACAAGCCGCCTTGCTGCCGGGCGGAAAGCCACGACAACAAGGCGGCAAGCACATTACCTAAATGCATCTCGCCCGTAGGGCTCGGTGCAAATCGTCCTGTCATACGGTTGCTTCTACGTTCCAGACGAAAGCACGAACGCCGACTTCCTCGTTTCGCATATCGAGTTTCTTGACAGCCTCGAGCAGTTCAGGCACTTTTTCGTCTTCCACTACCGTGATAACGCAGCTGTTCATCTCCGGCCAGGCATGCGTGCCGCGGCGAGGCTCACCGCCATTCGTTCCGCGTCCCTGCACTTGCTCAAAGAATGTGAAGCCTTTGATTCCCAGCACGTCCAACATATACTCTACTCGACCGGTATTCGCCTGGTTGAAAACTATCATTATACTTTTCATACACTTATCCATTTATGCTTTCTACTTTTGACTTTCATCTTTCGACTTCACCTTCAGTTGCATAAAGATGAATTTCTTGCGGAGGGCTTCCTTTTTGTCGCGGTCACCATGGCGTGACATGACAGCGTAGAGCACCGGTACGATGAACAGTGTCAGGAAGGTGGAAACCATCAGACCGCCAATAACCACTATACCTAACGGTTGCCACATCTCGGCACCCTCGCCCGAGCTCACAGCCATTGGCACCATACCTAAGATGGTCGTGAACGCTGTCATCAGCACAGGACGTATACGGCTGCGACCGGACATCTGAATAGCCTGATTTAGTTCGTAACCACGTTCGCGCATGAGGTTGATGTAATCCACCAGCACAATACCGTTCTTGACCACGATACCTACCAGCAGCACCAATCCCAGTGCACCGATCATATCCAATGAGCGGTGAGTAAGCCATAGCGCAATAATCACGCCTGACAAGGCAAACGGCACGGAGAACATGATGATAGCAGGCATTCTGAGGCTCTCAAACTGCGAAGCCATCACGATATATACCAGCAGGATAATCATTGCTGCGAGCAGGATCATGTCGCGGAACGTATCCTGTTGCGTCTCGTAGTCACCGCCAATATGCGTGCTGTAACCTACCGGCAGATCGAGTTGGGGAACAACCTGCGTCTCAATAGCCTTAGCCAGTTCGCCCAACGTGGTGTTGTACGGTGTAGCCTTGACGGTCACGATACGCTGGCGAGCCTTACGCTCAATCGTAGGCGGAGCCCAATATTCGCCCACCTCTGCTACCTCCGACAGTTTGACAGTCTTACCCATCGCTGTCGGGATACTCAGGTTCAGCACATCGGTGATTGAGTTGCGATCTTCCTCGTTGAGGCGGACAACAATGTCGTACTCCGAACCATCATCCTTCAGGTAGCCGCAGCTCATACCGGACACGCGGTTACGCAGATAGGTAGATATAGTGGCTGAACTCAATCCCAGGCGCGAAGCTTTCTCCTTATCCACCGTGATCTTTATATCCGGACGGTCGTCCTCACGGCTGATGTTCACGTCACGAGCACCGGGCAGTTGCGAGATCAGTTGGCGGCATTGTTCTGCTATCTGACTCGTCTTGTCGAAATCGTAACCGTAGATTTCCAGGTCAACGGTGTTATTGCCACCGGCGCCACCCGACGACACGGCGCACTGGTACTCGTTGATCTCGGGATAGGTAGCCATCTCCTGGCGCAACACCTCGGCTATGGTCCAGATGTCGCGGTCGCGCTCCCACTTCTTGGGCAGACGAATGGTCATCTGAATCTTGTTGTTCATCGTGGATGAGAACAACCCTGCTATCGAAGCATCATCGTTACTACCGGCGGAGGTGTTGATCAGCTGAATCTCCGGCACCAGTTCTACGAAGCGTGCCTCGAGCTTACGAGCTGTCTTGAGCGTCTCCTCGATACGCGTTCCGCGCTGAAGCTTGACGGTTACACTCAATCGCCCGTTATCTTGCTCCTGCATAAAGTCTGTACCTATCTTACCCATAAACACAGGTGCCAGCGATGCGGCAAACAGAGCCAGCAGAATCAGCAACGTGATTGTCTTGTGGCGCAAGCACCAGCCCAAGGCTTTGGCGTATGCACCATCCACCACATCCAGCAAATGTACTACCGTACGCTCGTACAGCGACTTCTTGCCTGCCTCATCATCTATCAGGGTACCATTCTCATCCACATGCACCTGCTTGGCTTTCAGCAACTTCGAGCAAAGCATAGGTGTCAGCGTAATAGCCACTACGGTGGACGTACAGCATACTACCGTCACAATCCATCCCAACTCGTGGAACATGATTCCCGCCATACCGTTGAGCATTGTCAGCGGCACGAACACGGCTACCAGCACCAGTGTCGTAGCGATAACGGATACCCACACCTCGTTCGTGGCATAGATGGCCGCATCATGCGGATCTTCGCCGCGCTCCACGTGTCGGGTGATATTCTCCAGCACAACGATGGCATCATCTACCACCATACCGATAGCTATGGTCAACGAACAGAGTGATATGATGTTCAAGCTCGAGTCTGCCATGCCCAGGTAGATGAACGCCACGATAAGGGCTATAGGAATAGTGATAGCGATGATAAGCGTAGCACGCCATTTGCCAAGGAAGAACAATACAACCAGCACAACGAACAGCAAGGCGTAGAGCACCGACTCCTCGAGTGAGTTGATAGAGTTCTGGATGTTCTCCGATGAGTCATAGATCTTCTCTATCTTCACGTCCGTAGGCAACTGCTTCTGCAGCTGCGCCAGCTCATTTCGCACGTCGCGGCACACCTGCACGGTGTTCGCGCCTGTCTGCTTGGCTACGATCAGTCGCACGGCCTCGCGCCCGTTGGTCTTCTCATCCAGACTCAGGTCTTTGATTGTATCCTTAACTGTTGCTATATCGCGGATAAACACCTGCTGCCCTTGCGGGGTCATGGCTACCATCAGGTTCTCGATCTCCGATGACTCGATGTACTCCGAGCGCACCTGCATCTGGTATTGTTCCTGCGGCATCTTGATCGTTCCTGACGACAGGTTCAGGTTGTTAGCCTGCACTACCTGCCCAACCTGCTCAAGCGTTATGCCATAGGCATCCAACTTCTGCTGGTCGATGTTCACATACACGTAGCGGTCCGGTGCACCTGAAAGGGAGATGTTACCTATACCGTCTATATGGTTCAGCTGCGGCACTACCTCGTCGTTCAGGATCTTATCCAAACCTGCATACGTCTCATCCGCCGTAATCGAATACTGGCAGATAGGCATCGAGCTTGTTGACAACTTGAATATCACCGGCTTGGAGCAGTTGTCAGGCAGGTTGTTGGCTGCCATGTCCACAAACGAACGCACATCGTTCACCGCCTCTTCCAGGTTACTGCCCCACTCCAACTCCAGCCATACTACGGATATGTTATCCTTGGATTCCGAGTCGATATGCTTCAGGTGGTCAACGGAGGTCAGGGCGTTCTCCATGATCTTCGTCACGTTTGTCTCCATCTCACTGGCTGACGCACCCGGATAGGTGGTCATTACCGTGATATACGGTGGATCCATCTCGGGGAACTGGTCAATCGGCAGTCTCAAAAACGAGAACACGCCTATCACGATCACCGCCACAAATATCAACGCGGTGGTCACCGGCTTTTCTATCGCTGTTTTGTATATTGCCATAATTCTAATAGTCGAAAGTCCAAAGTCGAAAGTCGAAAGTTTCGTATCTGTTCGGCTCTGATTTCGACAGATTTAAATGTTAATATTATATTTTTTGATTAATGCATAAAGCATCTTTTCTATTTCTACTACTTGTTGGAGCAAGTTATCTTTAATCTCCTGTGAAATGTATTGAGCGTCAAAAGCTATCAGCAATTGTGTTTCCAACTCGTAAGCCGAACCAAGGGAGATATTCAAGAAATGCACAAGTTCCTTGTCTGTCGCACGCCCTGATCCTTCTGCAATATTTGACGGAATAGACGTAGCTGCACGCTGCATTTGAGAGCACAACGCATATACCTCATTTTGTGGAAACAATTTTGTTTCCCGATAAATGTCACGAGTCAAACTCATTGACTTCTGCCACACTGCTAACTCACGGAAATTGTGTATCATAACCTAACTCGGCTTTCGACTAACGACTTTCGACTATCGACTTTCGACTTTCGACTTTCGACTATCGACTATCGACTATCGACTATCGACTTTCGACTATCGACTTTCAACTACATTAATTTTCACTCCGTCTACCAGTTTATGCTGACCGGTGGTTACCATTTCTACACCGTCAACGATCTCCGGAGCAATGATTTCTATATCCTGGTCAAAGCGTTGTCCGAGTTCAACGGCTACACGCTTGGCGCGCCCGTTGTCGTTGATGAACACGTAGCGGTCGTTGGAACCCACCAGTTTCTCTACCGACTGATACGGAGCCACGATAGCCTTAGCCTTGCCCAGACCGATGGTCGTCGATACATACATACCCGGACGTAACAGGCTCTTCTGGTTCGGGATCACGATCTTCACCTGGAACGTGTGACTCGAGGCATCCACGGTCGGATAAACGACCTCTACGGTAGCAGGGAAAGTCTGATCGGGATAGATCTCCGATGTCAGAGTCAGTTTCATTCCTTCTTTCAGTTTCGGGAAGTACATCTCCGGGACGGCTACCAGTGCTTTCAGCTTGTCGATCTGCGTGAGCACGAGTATCGGCTGACCTCCGTAGAGCTCACCGTCCTCGTATGTCTTGGCGGATATAACGCCGTTGAACGGAGCCTTGACATACGTGTTCGTCTGCAGAAAATCCAACTGCTCTTTTGTCGAGTTGTATTGCGTAAGGATCTGGTCGTACTGCTGCTGGGTAGCCGAGCCGGTCTTGAGTAGTTGCTCTACACGGTTCTTCTCTACCTCCAGATTAGCCATGCTAATCTTGGTGGTCTTGTACTGTGTCTGATCCATACGAACGAGGTCGTCACCTTTGTTCACATGATCGCCTACTTCGCAGTAGATATGTTCAATCTTGCCTGTCAGCGAGGGCGCCACGTTCTGCGTCAGGTAGCCCTGCAAGTTGGTGGATACGGATATCACGCGCTCAATCTCACGCGGTTGAAGCACCGTGGTACGTACTTGCTCCACGCGCTCCTCTTCTTGAGCCGTGGTCTGCGTTTCTTCTTGTTTGTTTCCGCAGCCTATGAGCATCATAGCTGCGAGGGGTAATACGAATATCTTTTTCATTTTTCTATTATTTATCAATTTTTAACTCTAAACTTACAAACTTCTCTCAACACTAAACACTCAACTAATTATTCAGGAACTTCTCCAACTCCACTTGTGCATTCACCAGGTTCAGTATAGCCTGCACATAGGTTGATTGCGCATTGATCAGGTCGTTGCTGGCGTTCGTCAGCTCCAGGTTACTGCTTGTGCCATATTTGTACTTGTTCGTAGCCGAAGCAAACACGCGCTGCGCTACGTCTATATTGTCTTTCTCGTTCACATACGTCTCGTAGGCGTTGGTCAGGTTGAAGCACAACTGGCTGTACTGAATACCTAAATTGTCTGTCGTCTCCGACAACGTGTTCTTCGCCTCTTCGTATGCAATCTTCTTCTCTATCACACCTGCCGCACGTTTGCCGCTCGACCATAAAGGCATTGAAAACGAGAATGCTACTGTATGCGGTGAATTCATCATCTCAAAACCTGCCTCGTTACCATAGTCTCGATAATTGTATTGATAGGCAAGGCTGACCGTTGGACCGTAAGCCCAACCAGCCATGTGTACGTTCCGCTTTGCCAGTTCGGTATTCTTAGCCAGAGTCTGATACGTCAGATTGTTGCGGATATCGAAGTTCTCACCGAGCAATGTCAATACTCTGTCCGGCGACAGAACATCATCCAGCTTCTCAGTCAGCACGAGAGTCGTCTCTACCGGCACATCCAGTAGCACCTTCAGGCTGTTCGTCGCGAGCTCGATATTGCGCTTCTGCGAATTGATACTGTTCTTTAATGTATTTACGCGCACGCGAATCTGGTCGGCAGTTGTCTGCTCCGTTGCGCCGGCATTCACAGCATTCTGGGTTATTTGCTCCAGATTCTGGATGTTTACAAGGCTTGAGTCCAACAGTGCGGATATGCTCTGCAATGCCAATACACTGACATAACTGCTCATTACACTGCCACGCAGATCGCTCTCGGATTTCTCCAGCGCGATTTTCTTCATCTCTATCGCAATGTTGTTCAATAGCACACCTACGATACCTTGTCCGTTTATTCCAACCGAAGTTTGCACACCATACACCCATGGCGACATGGACATAGGTTCTACCATACCGGGGAAATTGATAGTTTTCAAATGCAAACTATCATCATACATCAAGTTCTTTCCGATACTACCCTGTGCCTGGGGCAACATCGCTGCTATCGTCTGCCAGCGCTGGGCATAAGCCTCTTGCACTGCCAGCGACGCATTCTTCAAGCTGCGGTTCTGCTTGATCGCATACTCTTGCGCATCCTTCAGCGACAGCTCCAGCTCAGCGGGCACATCCTTGCGAGCCTCACCGTCACGGGCTGCTGCCAGCACACGGTCTTCGGCAAGCGCACTGACGCTCAACATCAATGCCGTTAAAAATAATACTAATTTCTTCATATACCTTAAAATTTTAAATTTTCAACTTTCATACAGCTTCATTCCTTCTTCGCTCAGCACGCCTCGAACAAATATATCCATAGCCGTGTGGCTCAACTGATGCATAGTAAGCCCGTGCGCCTCTATCTGCTCAAAGTCGCGAATCGCATCGCTGTGGATCCTTGCCAGCAGCGCTGCTGCCAGGCCAATGTCCAGGTCGCTACGCACATAACCGTCGTGCAAACCTTGCTCCAGATACGCCCGCAGGTATTCCTTCTGCACGCGGAACGTGTTGTCCTGAAACTCTGCAAACTGCTTCGGATAATACTTCTTCAGGTCATACACCAGCTGCGGTACGCGGCGCACATCGTTCTTTTCTGCCTGTTGGCGGCTCAGCAAGGCGTTCACCAGCTTGCGGAAATCGCGCAGTTCCAGCAACTCACGCAACTTGACGGCAATACTATCAATATTCGACTGCAATAATTGTGCCACCAGTTCGTCTTTGCCGGCAAAATACACGTAGAATGTCTTTTTCGACATACCTAACTCGCGGCATATATCGTCAATCGACACGCTGCGTATGCCTATGCGAAAAAACATCTCGCCTGCCGTCTTGATTATTTGTTGCTTCTGATTTTCCATGCCATTTATCACCTTTCAGTTTTCTGCTTTCAATTTTCAATTTCTGAAAAAGCTGTGCAAAGGTACAACCTTTTTTTCATATTTGCAAATCTTGGCAGGAAAATTGGAAACTTTTTGCACTCCAAAAGTTTCCTATGTCACCTGCATGTTGCAAAATAAGGAGGGTGTGTCGTAATTGGCACACCCTCTTTCATTTTATCGATACTTGTTAGTAATTCTTAGCCCTACAGGGCACGATCTGCTTCGCTGTATGGTTAACTGACAACAGCTCGACGTTTTATCGCTCTATCATCACCCCGGTTACAGTATATGCCACTCCGTTGCGGATGATCAGCAGCTCTCCGTCGCGAATCACTTTCTGCACCGCTGCAGCACCGTTCACCGCATCTATACCCGTTGGTGCGGGCTCTACATACTTGCGCACGAATGCATATACATATTCGGCACCTACAGACGCAGCCTTGTACGGCTTGATAGCGGCATTACCGGCGTGGTACTTGAAGTACGCATTCGTATTGCCTAAGTTGTGAACATAGTAGCCCTTGTCTCCGTCTGCTACAAACTCCCAGAACTTGCAATTCTGCGTATTGGCATCTACCACATCGTTTCCTGTACTTGTCACGGCAATCGTCTTACCGCCTACGATGGTCAGCGTAAAGCCGTCTTTGCCTTTCTCCGTACCGAGCACAAAGCGACAGGCGTTTTCTGCAAACGCTTCGCTCGCCGATACGATTACATCGTTCGTCAGTACTGTCAGTCTCTTGCCGTCACGAGCACCGGCTACCACACCGCGTTTGTCATAAATCGTTGCCAGAATGATCGTATCTTTCGCAGCCAGTGTGCTTGCGTCCGTCACTTTGGCAAACATCGCAGGAGCTACCACATGGATGGTGATCTGCGCCTGTTGGTCGGCTATCGTGGCGGTGATCACGGCGTTGCCTTCCTGCAATCCTCTTACCAGACCGGTTTCGCTTACTGTTGCCACCTCCTCGTTGTCGGATACGTAGGTTATGGTCTGCTCCGTAGCAGCCTGCGCAGGTGTAACCACCGGATTCAGTTGCAGCGATGTGCCTTTGGTCACAACAGCCTCTGCGTCGGCAAATGCTATGCTCTCCACCGTTACGGCTACCACGTGTACCTGACAGGTCTTTACCACCTCGCCTATCTTCGCACTTATCTCAGCCTCACCGATAGCTTTGGCGGTGATCACACCGCTCTTGTTTACTGTGGCTACAGTCGTGTTGTTGCTGCTGAACGTAGCCGACTCGGCTGCATACGCAGGAACGTATGCTGTTACGCTGATGGTTTTCGTGCCGCCGGCGTTCAGTGTCACTTCGGTATCCGAAAGCGTGAAGTCGGTCACCACCGGTTTGGTGATCGTCAGGGTAGCACTTGTGCTTACGCTCGGCACGCGCACCGATGTAGCGGTCACTGTTACTGTACCGCTCACGCGTTTGGCGGTCAGCACACCTGCTGCACTCACCTCACCCTGATAACTCTTGTCAACAGTCCATGTCAGGTCTTTCACCGCAGCATTGGCTGGTGTATATACCACGTACTGACTCATGTCAATCGACTGACCTTGGTCGATCGTTGCCGGTGCGCCTTCAAAAGCGATATTCGTCAACTTAACCGTTGCCGGTATCAGATTGATACCTATTACCGCCTCACCTGCCATCGGGTCCAGCTTGACATCCTGTGTCAGATATACTAATTTGGCGTTCGGTGTGCCGGTCTTGGTGCCGTTGCCTTTGTATGTGATGGTCAGTGTACCGCTCGTGCGGTTACCGTCAACCGTCAGGTCGAACAACGCGGCATCCGTACCTTCGATATCCCATGCTATATCGTCCGTCAGGTTCTCGGCGGTATAGTTCACATTCACTTCAGTCGGTTCATCCAGTTCCACATCACCGAAACTGATTGCTCCTATCTCCATCTTGCTTTGCACATCTTGCGCCTCACCGGCTTTCTTGTAGATGGCTATATTCGTTCCTGTGCTCTCGTTCTTGTAGGGTTTGAAACGGTCGCTGTTGAATCGTACGGGATAAGCCGGATCGGCATCGTTCGGGCGAATCACCGTTGCTACGCCGTTGCTGATACTAATCTCCCAAGTCTTGACGGTTGAGCCGGCTGAATAGGTTGTGGAGAATGCGCCCTTGCCGCTGTTCGAGGCATAATCCAGCAGCAGCGCTTTCTCGTTATCGTCCGGATAAAGGAACTGCCAGTTGCCGCTGTACTTCTTCATCACGAACGTCTGTGCGCTCTCGGGCACATCGGCTTTGCCGTTGGCTACCTTCACGCCCTCAGTGATTGCGGTCAGATAGGACCCACTGAGCGGACCGCTCACAGCCCCGGCACTCTCGCTTACCAGCACTACCACATCACCGTCACTGAGCTCGCTGATGGTATTCACACGCTCAAACGGTGTTGTCTGGGCTACCACCGCATCACCGGTAACCACCAGCTTGATGTTCAGATATACATAACCGCTCTTAACAGTCCATTTGTCATCGGTATAACTATAGAAACGAATCTTGCCGGTGTACGTACCGGCGGCTTCTGCATAGTACCGCAGCGTTAGGCCCTCACCCTCGGCAGGTTTGTACTGGTCACCGCCGTATATCATACCTGGGGTATTTGTACCTTCCAGCGAAAAGATTGCACCACTCTCCGGCATCTCATCGTCTTCGAAATAAACACCGCAGTATGGCTGCAACCCGGAATAGGTTACGTTGATGGTCGCTGAGCCTTCTACCGAGGTCTTACCTTTGATGCTCACCGAACCAAAATCCACACTACTCGGCGTGACCTGAATGTTCACTGCCGCTTGACTCATTACGCCGATCATCACCAGCGCAAACGATAAAAGTATTTTTCTCATGATATAAGTTGTTATGATTTGTTTATTTGTTTGCTGTTCTGTTCGATAGGTGTTCATTTGCACCTAATCCTTATTCCCCTGATCAGCTTTCCGATCAGCCGTTTTCCAAAATTTCCTACAAAGGTACAACAAAAAAATCAAATAAACAAATATTTTGACGAAAATTTGCATTATTCCGATTTTTTTTGTATCTTTGCATCGAATTTGATTAAATCCTAAAACGACCATCTGAGTTGCCGTTCAATATATGTTAGAAGACCTTATTTTCTCCGACCATCTGCGCTACGAGCAGCACGTTCTGATACAGGACGCCCCGGATAGCGGGGAGCCATTTCGCATCCAAGGGGTGTTCGGTGCAGCACTGCTAACCGCCATGCTCGTTGCTACCGACGAAGGTAAGCAACGCGGTATAGTCATCGATACGATACCGGACAGACGGGCGTGGATGAAAACATACGAACGCGAAGTGCTGCGTGAGGGCTGGGGAACGCTCACCGAGGAGATTAACCTGCTCAGCGATGCCTATATACAGTTGGCACTCGAGGGGAAAGCACCGGATGCACTGTGCTGCAACCAGCGGTTGCTGGATATAGCCGGCACGCTGATGGTTGAATATATGCAGCAGCTTGTTTTTGAGGCTTTCGGCAAACATATCTGGGAATGTGTGCCATGGCGTGCGCCGTTTGCTGACTGGCTGATGGCTGCCTCTTACGCCGAAACGCAACGGCAGCGCTATCTGCAGATGGATTGGACAGACTCGGTGAAGGTAACGCTCCTGGCTGAAAATCGTAACGAGACAGACGCTCCTACCCTGCGATTTGAGAACGAGGCTGCCAAGGATATTATGGCGCGGTACTACCGTTGGCTGAAAGTTACATTCAAGGCACAGCAACTTGAGCTGCCCGGCGCCAAACCCGAGAGCGACCGGAGCAAACGGTTCATTCTGGAGCAAGAGTCTGACTGGGATTATCTGGCAGAGGAGGTCGCTGCATGGGATGCGGAGACGCAGAATCTCTGGCGCAGTTGGATGGACGACTGGCAGGACTACATTGCCCGCCAACTCAAGCCGCAGCGCGAGGTTAGGTTCTGGACTGCGAGCCTGAACGATGACATGAAGGAACGCCTAACCGACTACCTGCGGCTGCAGGAACGCCAGCCGATGCACTACAAGTGCCTCAGTGCTGCCGTCTATGCCCTGCGCCAACTGGGATATATACGTCGCTGGCTCACAAAGAAAGATATGCTCCGCTGGCTCACCGACCACCTCTCGTATGATTACATTGCCAAGAACAATGCCTACCAGTTCAGCCGTGCATGGAATGAGCACGGACGTTTCGCTCCCGCTATCAGAGACGAAGTCAACCGCCTCGCCGAACTCGGCATCCACTCAATCACCAAAAGCGATAACGACATCACGGGCAATCCTCTTTCGCCAGAACAGATCGGATGAAATTGCCGAACTGGATGATAGCATCCGGGTTATGGATCTGGGCGCGCCAGGCGGCATAGAGCTCAGCGTAACGCGGATGGTTGCGGTCGTTCTTTATGAGCTGCGCCTGACGGCAGGCATTGCGCCACTTATCCGCCTGCCGCTGCTCCGCAGGCGTACGCGGCGCGGTTTTGTAATCGCGCCACGATTGCAGGAAGATTTCGTTATATCCCGTCTTGAGGACTTCGCCGGTCAGCGGGTCTTTGAACTGCTTGAAACGGGTGTTGGAGAAACGCTTAACACCCTGTACACGTTTTTTGCTTAGGGCGCCAGCCATGCGGTTGACGCCATTGATGGGTTGCATAATTGCCATAGAATAAATAAATTTGAGTTTGGTGAATTAGTAATTAGTAATTTGGTAATTGCTTGTACTACTGTTCGACTTACGTATTGCCCCCAATAAGGACTAAAGTATAACCAAGGAACAACTAAGGACGCACGCGCGCGAAAAGGCAAAGCGATCGAAAATGATCCACAATTATCCAATATTAAATTTGCATGAGACAGTTGAGACAGTTGAGACAGTTGCACTAATCGCCTGTACGGTCAAAAGCCGATAAACAGAGGGCAAAAGGCGAAGTGTCTCAACTGTATCAAGTGTATCATGCTATTTTTTTATATACTCCATATTTTATTTTCTGAATGTGTCCTTGTTGTTGCCATTCATCGTTCCAACGAAGTGCAGTAGCTCGTGATATACCTTGCGATTGTGCCTCAGCAACGAGCGTCTTGCTTTCGAACTCGTCGGGCAGGAGAGAGAAGGATCTGTCGTTGGTCGAGGGGTTTGACGGCAGGGAGTTCGGTCTTCTGCGTGCCCTCGATGAGTTGGTACGCCTGCGCCATGTGCAGGATGAGCTTGTTGCCGATGAGTTCTGCAGTAGCATAATCGGTGTCGGAGCAAGTAAACACTCGCTCATCGAAATCGCGAGCACAAGACACTCTGAGTGCGGATAGAATCATGGCTATCCTCTCTATCTGTATCGCCATACGGAGTACGACGGAGTGGAAGTTCTTGCCGAGCATGCGGATCAGTGCCGGATAGGCGGACTCGAAGTGCCTGCCGAGTCGTTCGCGCTGCGAATCGGTGAGCACGAACTCACGCGGCTTGCCGAACAGCAGCTGCTCGTACAAGCGGTACAACTGCTGCGAGGCGGCGGCAAGTATCCCTTCGGATTGTGCAGCCGGCGTGACGTACTTGCCGGAGAACGGACGGCAGTCGTCCACGATGAGCGTGAGCAGACGCGAGAAGTAACCGTTCTCTATGCCCGGCACGAGTGCGCGGTACTGGCTGAACGTGCCGGTCAGCAGCACGGACAGTTGCGGGCAAACGATCACCGACTCCTCGCGGCAACGTGTACGGGAGATAGGTTCGTGCTCGGCAGCCTTACGCAGCGCGGTGTTGTAGTTCGCGGTGGAGCTGCGCCAGACGTCGGTGATCACCGAGCCTTCCGACTCGTGGATATACCCGCGTCCGTTCTGTTTGGCGAGCTGCTTAAAGAACGCTGCATACGTGGCATCACCGGGTATAAGCAGCGGCGTGCACTCGTCAATGGGGCGTACGAGTTCCAGCGCCAGATTGGCTATACCTTTGCCGGAAGCTGCTGAGCCTACAATGAAACATTGCAGGTTCGCGTAGTACCGCTTGGCGGATATGCCGTAGCGGAAATACAGGTTAGGCATGCAGCTGCCCGAAGCGGTAAGCAGCGACAGAAGCAGCATATCCCTCTCGGCAGGCGACTGCGCGAGCGAGAGGACAGGACGGATAACGGCCGGCAGAGCGGCATCTGAGATGTGCGGAGTGATAAGCATGTCACTTGCAGCAGATGAATTAAGATTATCAATCATAATAATAAAAATTAAAGTTTAACATGATTTGGGAGATGTGCCCCTCTATAATATAATCACGGAATACAAGTTCTACGTTGCGTTTTCGGGCAGATAGAACAGGCATTTTCCGGCACAAGAAACAGCAGCGCACCATCAAACGCATTGAGGGTGTGCAAGTTAAAAAAAGGTATTTGAATACTGTTTCCTTTCGGAGATATTTAGAATTTGAACTCGAAAATTTCAGTCACCACGGGTAGCGCAACGCGCAGCCACAAAAAAAAATTATCGGATTTAGCAAATAAATTTGCATTATTCTGAAAATTTTTGTATCTTCGGCACGCCCCTTCCCTGCGGGTGGGTTCCCTCCGAAGGTACTGCAAGGCACTGCCGGGCATTTTGGCAAGGTTTCTCCCCGAAGAAAATATCGCTGCGCGATTACTTTTTGCGCCGTAGCACCTGCCCTTATGCGAGCATAAGCAGGCACTCCTGCACAAAAATGCACTTTCGTGCAATTTTTCTTCGGGGAGATTTGCAAATGTGCATTTATTTTCGTATCTTTGCGTCGAAATTGGTTAATGCGCTCTATCGGTGAACACAACGACCCTACACAAGTTACAGCCCTACGAAGGAATAATCCGTTTTGTGGTGGCGATGTTGGCGGCGAACTACTTCTGGAAGTTTACCGTGATTGGCGACGAGCACGGTTACGGTGCAGTGACATGGTTCGGGCTGGATCTGACATGGTACTTCGACCGAATGGCGGATCATATAGCCGGTGTCGTATATACGATGCTCGGTTGGCTGGACGACAGCATACGGCTGACCGACGGCAACCTGCTGCGGTTCATGTCAACGGGTGTGAGCGTATCCATCGTGTGGGGCTGCACGGGTATCAAGCAGTCGTTCATCTGGCTGATTATCATCCTTGCGGCGCGAGGCAGCTGGCGGACGAAGTTGTGGTACATACCTGCCGGCTGGCTGTTTGCGTACGCGTTTAACATCTTCCGCATCTTTATGGTAGCACTGCTTACGCGCGACCACCCGGAGTGGTTCGAACTGCTGCACGCGTACCTGTTCAAGTACCTGTTCTACGGCTGCTTCTTCCTGCTATGGATGGTATATGATTTACGATTTGGTGATTTACGAATTACGAATGAGTGATTGACGAATTGCCAACTTCATGTATTAAAAAGCGACAAATTGCCACGGAAAATTCACTTTTTGTGGCAATTGTTTTGGTTTGTCAAATTATTTATATAATTTTGCAACAGGTATTTGTCTGCAGCATTCCGATTGCTAAGGGAATTAAGAATTAAAAAATTATAAACCCACCTAACGTTTTGACGTTAATAAACCAACGTAATGTTCAATTTTAAAGTTTTTAAGGTATGAAGAAAATCACTTCTATTCTTTGCGCTCTGTTAGTCTTTCTGGGCGCGAATGCCACAGCTCGTGTAGGCTCTCCGGTTGTGGGGAAGCAGGTATCCACAGCAGCTTTTGTCAAGGCTCCTGCACTGAAGCTTGACAAGACGGGCGCCACGCCATCCGTAATGCGTGCGCCTCAGGCTCCAGCCGCCAATACGCTTACATCGGGTACGTATTACACCGCAAGTGGCAGTTTCTACAACAACACCGCTTCCGGTTGGCAGGATGCGACTTCGGGTATGTCATCCATCGAGGTAACGGTTAACGGAACCAATGTTACGATTACCGGTTTGGCTTATTGGTTTAAGGATGGTGCAATCCATGGCACCATGGACGGCAACACGATTACGTTTGCCAACGGCCAGCTTGTGGGAGCGGATGAGGACGGCGACGAGTTCCTCGTGGGCTCCAACGACGGAGAAACTGTTGCAGAAAGCATCGTATTCGTGTATGACCCGACGAAGAAGACCCTAACAGCGCAAAACACTTTTCTGGCTGAAAGTGCGTCAGCCACCGCACTTAAACCGTACGCCTACTGGTACAATGCTGTATTCAGCGCCGATGAGCCTGAAACACCGGAGCTGGTAGAGTTGCCCACCGGTGCAACCGTTGTGGAGTACAAGATGGCTTATACGAATCCTAAAGACGACAGTGCAGGCTCTACATATATCAATGTAGCCGTTGCAGGTGACAAGGTATATTTCCAGGGCATGAGCCAATATATCCCTACCTCCTGGGTAGTAGGCACGAAAGCGGGCAACACGATTACGTTCGCAGCCGACCAGTATGTGGGTGAATATGACTCGTATAGTTCCTATTTCTTCGCGAACGGCGAGACGGTATTCACATACGATCCTGCTGCAGACACATACAGCGCTACAGGAGAAATTTACGGTGTTCTTGGCGGCCAATATTACGACGGCAGATACAAGAATCCTGTACTGAGCAAAGCCGGTTCAGCCGATATGGATCATCCTATCGAGATTGCCATAACTTCCGCCAACTCCGAGTATAGCGAACGGTACAGCGAAACTATCTATACGCTGAGCAACGCAAGCGGTGACAGCATATTCGTATTCGACATTATGCTGCCCAGCAGCCAGACGGACGTAACTCCGGGTAAGACCTACACGCTTGAAGACATGTACACGTCTGTCAGCTACACCTACGTAATGATCGGCAACACCAAGACTGCCCTCAAATCGGTTGAGTTCGTTAAGACCATGGACGCTCAAGGTCTGCCGCGCATCGAAGCCACTGTAGTGGATAACGACCTGAATGTATATCACCTCGTTTATGCATTCAAGGCTACGGGCGAACAAGTCAATCTGTTCATGAATACGCCAATGCTTGTACCGCAGCGCTATGAGGACGGCACTTGGGAAGTATATTGCGCGACCGAAGCAAAGGACACGGTGGTGGCTTTCGTATATTACAGCGACAATGCTACTTCTCCCGCAGGCACATTCACCGAGGGCGATCTGATGGATGAATATAGCGGTATCAAGCTGAACGGCACTGCTTTCCATGTGATCAAGGCCAACATAACGGTTACCGATACCAATGAGCGTATTGACGTAACAGGTACTGTAATTGCAGACAATGGTGTTCAGTACAACATCCGGATGTTCTTCCTCAAGCCGCAGGCTACAGCACAGGAGACAATCAGCGCGAACGACTTGACAATTAACGCAGATTACTTCGATTGGTTAGGAGTAATCACATTTGAGGCGAGCGATGCGAACAACGCAATCAGACTGAACGTCAACGCCAACGGCAAGGGCGCTCAGATGGCAGGCGCATATGTAGCAGGTACGGATTTCAACGGAACGGTTACCCCGACCGATGGCATAGAAACGGAAATATACAGCGGCTCGATAGTGATTGCTGTTGCTGAGAACGGTGACGTAACACTGACCGGCACAGTGCTCGGAGCGAACAGCATAGAGTACACGCTGAACCTGAAATATATCAAGCCCGAGCCTATCGTCAACAACATAGAAATAACCGCGGTTGATACAACCCAACGCAGCGGTTTGGTTCGTTATATCTTAAGTAACGCTGATTACGATTTCTACTTCACGATCAACCTTGCATCGGGCGAGGATGTAGAATCCGGCAAGACCTATACGTTTGCCGACGACATGGGTGCTGATACATATACGTCGTTCGGTATGGATAAGAGCCACAATTACATCGACTATGCTTCCGCTACGTTCGTAAAGACAGTGAGTGAAAGCCAGATCAAGATTGAAGTATCCATCGTTGATGTTGACGGCAACACATGGAATCTGACATATACCGAACCTGTCCCGACAGCCGTTGACGCAATCAATGCCGAGAACAATGCCGTTAAGCGCATTGTAAACGGTCAGGTAGTAATCGAGAAGAACGGCGTATTCTACAACATCCTGGGCACAGAGATCAAGTAATCTCTTACGCCTCACCTCAACGACAAAGGTCTGCCGAACAGCAGACCTTTGTTTTGTATCAGCGCGCCCGGTAGCGGGATCACTTTACGCGTTTGCCGGAAACAGAATAGGTTTTTTCGTCAGTCAGGATATACACGTTGCCTTGGCGAACGAGTTTCTGCGCAGCGTTAGCAGGGTTAACCACTACAGCCGGTGCTCCACTGGCGTCCGCCTGATAAACAGCCTGAATCTCAATAGCATCAACTATCATATCAGCCACCGTCTGCCAGCCAATGAACGTGAAGCCTTCAACAGCCGGAGCCACGGGGAAGTGGAAGACAAGTGTTTCATCATCCAGTTCAGCACCGGCATTATCCAGGTATTTTATAGCCAAGGACTTCTTCTCGCTTGTTGCACCTGCCGACAACGGGTTATTCTCCTTGAACTCGGCATCGCAGAAATATACGGCATCCATATTCAGTTGTGCTCCGGCTATTCCTTCGGAAAGAACAGCGAATACATTCACACGCGCCGCAACAGCCTGATTTGCCAAGGCATTGGCGAACCTTGACATTGGGATATAGAACTCGTGCCACTCGCCATCGCGCTCAAAATCATCATACACCGGACCATCGTAAACAGGGGACTTACCAATGACGAACTTCGTTGACTCAGCACCGAAAATGTTGAAGCAGTGGCTGAAGTTGTCGGTAGCCTTCATAGCAATGTGAAGGAAATAATTCTCAGGATTGGCAACGATAGAGTCCTTGAGGTCAGCAGCAGCCTGCCAGCCGTTACCGTCAGCTGTCAAGCAATAGCCTGCACCTGCCCAACCGGAATTACCAACTATCATTGACAGGTAACCTTCACCGTTACCGTAAAAGTTCTGGCCGGAAGCTTCATTAACTATGTATGTTCCCTCCCAGATATACAAATACTGATCGACATCATTCGGCTGGAGATCGGCAGTAATGTATGATTGGACGGTTTCGCTTGATGTTCCGTCCAGAAGGATCGGCCATATTTGCATGGCAGAAAGATTAGCCGCCGCAAACAGTGCGAGTGTTACAAAAATAGATTTTTTCATTGCAATATTGTTTTTAAGGGTTAAATATAGTTACAAATTCAAAATTACAGAGTCAGAATTGTAATTTTTGAACCACCGGATCGCTTAACCTACTTGCCCTGAGCCACCGCCTTGACCGGTTTTAGGACCTTGTCCGCTGACAACGTTCATGACGTACGCGTATGCAGAAATCTCAACACAAGTGGTATGAGGGGCTTGATATGCTTTTTTCATTGTTTTCATACTATTCGTTTTTTTGGCAATTTGATTATCGGCGTTTACAGATTTGATCGGATAGCACCGGGCGATATGCCCGATACTGTCCGACAATGTTTATTCTACTTTCAGTCCGGTTACTGTATAATAGTTTCCGTCACGCAAGATCAGCAATTGTCCGTTACGGAGCAGCTTGGCTGCAGCCTCTGTAGCGACAACACTTTCAACATCCGTTGCGGTTTCGGAAATACGCATAACGCGCGCTCTTACAGGTGCACCGTTAGCAAACCCGGTCATGCGGAAGTAGCAGCGGAAAGCCGGGATAGTGAGCGAAGCAGAACCATTCTCCGAGCAATACATACCGATTGAGTGCAACATATTATCCATGGCGTCAAGGTAATATTCGTCGTTACTGCTGCGATCCGTCTTGACGAAAGTTCCAACCATCTGAATTCCTTTGCCGCTACCTGCATCTACCTGAATGGTATTGTTTGTAGTTGCGCTGTTGATTGTTACAGCAGAGAAGTCCAGCTTGGCAAGGTCATCCGAACCGAGCAAGGTGATAAGATACGGATATCCGGCTTCAATCGTACGTACTCTCTCATATCCGACATACATATCTACGTCACTCTTCATGTGTGCCTCAGCCAATCGCAGTATCTCGCACTCGCCGAATGTTTCGGCAATCTGCTCTGCGTTCATCGAGAATGGCAAGCAGAGAGTCTTGAAGTTACCATTGGCTGTAAGAGTACGTTCAATAGTGACGTCACGCATCTGACCATTGTTTGCAACAATCCAGGATGCATCTTCAGCATTCTGATCAAAAGTAACGGGGATATATGCTTGCTGTTCGGAAGCAGAACCTACGATATATATGAAGTCAACACGAGCAGCCCCGCCTGCAAATGGCATATAGAAGTATCCGTTGAATGCATCGCCATCGGTGTAAGTTGCTGTAGAAGTCCATGTGTAAATGCCTTCATTGAGAGTAGCATCATGCCAACTGCCATCATTCACACGAACTACAAGACCAGTTTTATTATGCAATACTTCTATCGCATAAGTAAGTGTGTGATCTGCATTTCTTGTGATGCTATATGCAATAGATACGCCAGCATTCATACCATTCCCCCAGAAGATAGTCGGTTCGAGTGCACCCACAACCGTTACTTCGCAAGTAGCAGAGATGCCATTGAATGTAGCTGCATGAACAGTTGTTGTTCCGACACCAACCGGATGTACCAAACCATCTACTACGGTTACAACTTCCTCGTTATCAGATGTCCAAGTAATAGTCTTATTCGCAGCATCACGGTGGTGGATCTCTGCGGTCAGCTGAACGTCTGCATCGGCAAGTCCCATCGTCAAGTTTGTATTGTTAAGTGCCAAAGTGGAAGGCACAATGGTCGGCATTACATTATCAGAACCCACCTCATAATCAAATTCAATTATGCTTGAAGGACCTGCCCAGTTGGACTGGAAATGAATGAGGATATTATCTCCTGCGGTGAAGGTCGCTTCCGTGGTACCTTTCTTCCAGCCCTCTTCTTCACCTTCAGTTACATTGATAGTCGTCCAAGCTCCGCTAATAAGCATTTCGGCTGGTACCAAACCTGTCTTATCGCCTTGACGTTTTACGTGTGCTACGATATGATGGTCGGTCGTGTATTCAATACGATAGGTGTAGTCGAGATCTTTGTCTGTACCATATCCATACCAGTTATGGGATGTGGAAGCCTGAACCGTTACGGAGCAAGTAGCCTTGACATCTTCCGTCACTTTTGCGGTAATGATTACATTGCCGGCAGCCACGGGAGTAACGACACCATTGGAGACAGTAGCCACATCTGCATTGGAAGTCTGCCAAGTGATATCTGCGCTCATATATGCCGGAGTGAATGTCGGAATAAGGGTCAGCGTATTACCCATATCCAGCGTAGCCTCCGTTCTGTTCAACTCTATATCCGTAACCTCCGGGTCAGCACAAGGTTGTGAGTATTCGATATTCGTCAGACGATCAAATTGTCCTTCCCACTGACCAACGATGTTCACATACAATTTTCCACTAATCATCTCAGGTTCGATAGTAGAAATAATTGTGCCTGTCAGTGTATGATTATCGGCTGATAATACACCCTTATTATTTAGATTATAATTAGACAATTCTGCTGCATTTAGGGCTTTGATTCTGAACTCAGTGTTGCTAAAGTTTCCTAATGCATATTCCGCTCTAACGATTAACTGATACTCATTTTCGCCCGAACGCTTCATAGTAACATACGCATCATGCTCTTGACCACCATTACTGGAATGAACGAGCGTGTTGCAATATATATTTCCAAGCGCACGGAAATTAGCAGTCAAGTTCATGTTGGCATTAACCTCAACATCAAAAGTTGCACGAGTTTCTCCATTTGACCAGTTCACGAATACATATCCGTCATTAGGCGTAGCAGAGAAGGTAACGGTAGATCCCGTTGTAACCTTAGTAACTTCTACATCATTCTGTTTTACAGTTGCCGTCCCCATTAGCGGGTCGTTTACGGATGCGGGAACGAAGTTTGTCGGGGATGCAGCTACGGTTCCTAAGGCCT
>CALZOG010000016.1 GCA_945827635.1 uncultured Bacteroidales bacterium | reverse complement strand
ATATTCTATCAGCGCAGCGGTCTATATTCTATCAGTGAAACGGTCTATATTCTATCAGTGAAACGGTCTATATTCTATCAGCGCAGCGGTCTATATTCTATCAGTGAAACGGTCTATATTCTATAAACAATGAGTGATTTTGATATCCGCCAACAGATGAGTGAGAAGGAGCAGGACAATGCCCTGCGCCCTTTGCGTTTTGCCGACTTTGCCGGACAGGCGAAGATCGTCAGCAACCTTAAGATCTTCGTCGAGGCTGCCAAGCTCCGCGGCGAGAGTCTGGATCATGTGCTGCTGTTCGGCCCTCCGGGACTCGGCAAGACGACCTTGAGTAATATCATCGCCAACGAGTTGGGAGTGGGGTTCAAGGTTACCTCCGGCCCCGTGCTCGACAAACCAGGCGACCTCGCCGGACTGCTCACTTCGCTCGAGCCGAACGATGTCCTCTTCATCGATGAGATTCATCGTCTCTCGCCTGTCGTGGAGGAGTATTTGTACTCCGCTATGGAGGATTACCGCATCGATATCATGATCGACAAAGGTCCTTCGGCTCGTACGATCCAGATTGACCTCAACCGTTTCACACTCATTGGCGCTACTACCCGTAGCGGACTGCTCACATCGCCTTTGCGCGCACGCTTCGGCATCAATTGTCACCTCGAGTATTACGATGCCGATGTGCTCTCGGCTATCGTGGCGCGTAGCGCCGGATTGCTCGGCGTGGATATCGACAGCCACGCAGCGGCAGAGATAGCACGCCGCAGCCGCGGTACGCCGCGTATAGCCAACGCCTTGCTGCGTCGCGTACGCGATTTCGCGCAGGTTAAAGGCGACGGCAGAGTTGATCTCGATATTGCTCAGTATGCTCTCGAGGCACTGAATATTGATACCTTCGGACTCGATGAGATCGACAACAAACTGCTCACTACTATTATCGACAAGTTCAAGGGCGGACCTGTTGGACTGAACACCATTGCTACCGCCATGGGCGAGGATTCCGGAACAATCGAGGATGTGTATGAGCCTTACCTGATCAAGGAGGGCTTCATCAAGCGCACACCGCGTGGTCGTGAGGTCACCGAACTCGCTTACCGTCACCTGCACCGCTCGCCGCTCTCACGCGACTCACAAGGCTCGCTGTTCTAATGGCACTCCTATTCGCAAATAGGGGCTAAATGCCACATAAAGAATACGATTTGCAGGTTGCACGCGAAAATCTGCAAAATTATTTGCATTATTCAAAACTTTTTTATACCTTTGTACGCTTTTTCGGCGCATGCCGGAGAGGTGGAGAGTGATTGAGCACTCTTCCAGGTAATAATCCGTCGAACTGGGCAGTGGATTTACCGTCATGTACCTTCTTTACCAAATCGAAAATCCTGAATGGTAAATCGTAAATGACCAAATGGTAAATCGTAAATGATGTCTGTCGGTTCGGCCAAAACTAACAAAAACAAATGGAATACAACAATTACAAAACCGTGTCGGTGAGCAAAGAAGCTGCTCGTGACCTCAAACGTTGGGTCGTAATCGATGCGAAGGACCAGATCCTTGGTCGTATGTGCACGAAGGTTGCTAACCTCCTCCGTGGCAAGTACAAACCCCAGTTCACTCCTAATGTGGATTGCGGTGACAATGTGATTATTATCAATGCTGACGACGTTCGTATGACCGGCAACAAGTGGACCGATCGTACCTATGTGCGCTACACAGGTTTCCCGGGCGGACAGCGCGAGCTCACACCCCAGGACCTCAAGAACAAAGGCGTTGACAAACTCATTCGCAAAGTAGTGAAAGGTATGCTGCCTAAGAACCGCCTCGGCGACAAACTGATTGGCAACCTTTACGTGTTCGCCGGTGCTGAGCACGACAAGCAGGCTCAACAACCCATCCAAATTGACATTAATACCCTTAAATAATCGAAGCAATGGAAGTAATCAATGCATTAGGCCGTCGTAAGGCCGCTGTGGCACGCGTATATGTTAAGGAAGGTGCCGGTAACATCACGATCAACGGTCGTGACTTCAACGTTTATTTCCCATCTTCGATCCTCCAATACGTGGTTAAACAACCGCTGGAGAAACTGGGTGTAACCGAGAAATATGACATCAAGGCTAACCTTGACGGTGGCGGATTCAAGGGCCAGGCTGAGGCACTGCGTCTCGCTATCGCACGCGCTCTCGTCAAGATCAATCCCGAGGACAAGACCGCTCTCAAGGCTGAAGGCTTCATGACTCGTGACGCACGTGAGGTGGAGCGTAAGAAACCCGGTCAGCCCAAGGCTCGCCGTCACTTCCAGTTCAGTAAACGTTAATATCCAAATCTTCGGGACCTGCTACTGCAGTTACCCGAAGATTGCTGCATAACGCTTTTTCTCTGCGAGGTGCAGTTTACGGACTAATAATAACACATTATTCAAAATCTATCAAACTCAAATGAGAACAAACTTTGACCAGCTGCTTGAGGCAGGTTGCCACTTCGGTCACCTCAAGCGCAAATGGAACCCCGCCATGGCGCCGTACATCTATATGGAGCGCAATGGTATTCACATTATCGATCTCAACAAGACCGTCGTCAAGATCGAGGAGGCTGCTGAGGCGCTGAAGAACATCGCACGTTCAGGACGCAAGATCCTGTTCGTCAGCACCAAGAAGCAAGGACAGGAGATCATCGCTGCCAAGGCACAGGAGATCGGCATGCCGTACATCACCGAGCGTTGGGCCGGCGGTATGCTCACCAACTTCCCCACTATCCGCAAGGCTGTTAAGAAGATGGGCCAGATCGATAAAATGATGACCGACGGCACACTCGACAACGTTTCCAAGCGTGAGAAACTGCAGATCACACGTCAGCGTGAGAAACTTGAGAAGAACCTCGGTTCTATCGCCGATCTCACTCGTCTGCCGAGCGCTCTGTTCGTTGTTGACGTTATGAAGGAGCACATCGCTGTTGCTGAGGCTAACCGTCTGGGTATTCCCGTATTCGGCATCGTTGATACCAACTCCGATCCCAATCCTATCGACTACGTTATCCCTGCTAACGACGACGCACAGAAGTCTATCGAGGTTATCGTAGGCGCCGTTTGCGACGCTATCAAGGAGGGTCTTGAGGAACGCAAGGTTGAGAAGGCTGACGAGGAGGCTGCACAGGCTCAATCCAATGCCGAGGCTCCCGCACCTCGCGAGCGCCGTACACGTGTACGCAAGGCTGCTGCCAAAACCGAAGAGGCTGAGAAGGTAGCCGAAGCCAAAGCCGAAGCTCCCGCTGAACAGGCTGCCGAATAATAAATCGTAAATCGTAAATCGTTAAATCGTAAATTACAATGGCTGTAACATTAGCTGATATCAAGAAACTGCGTGACATCACCGGTGCCGGTATGATGGACGTCAAGAAAGCCCTCGAGGAGGCTAACGGCGACTTCGAGGTAGCCAAGGATCTGCTCCGCAAGCGCGGACAGGCTATCGCTGCCAAACGTTCGGAGCGCGAGGCTTCGGAGGGTTGCGTATTCGCCAAGGCGGAAGGCGGCTTCGGCTGCATCGTTGGCGTGAAGTGCGAGACCGACTTCGTTGCCAAGAACGCTGACTTCGTAGGTATGGTCAAACTCATCCTCGACGCAGCATTCACCAACCGTCCCGCTGACCTCGAGGCGCTCAAGGCACTCAAGATCGGTGACTTCACCGCTCAGGATCTCGTTACCGAGCGCTCCGGCGTTACCGGTGAGAAGATGGAACTGAGCGACTACGCCTTCCTTCAGGGAGACGTAGTGGACGCTTACAACCACCTCGGTAACAAACTCTCTTCGCTCGTAGCCGCCAACGCAGGTGCTGATCATGACACCGTTCACGGTATATCGATGCAGGTGGCCGCTATGGCTCCTATCGCACTCGACGCCGATCATGTAGCTGCCGAGGTTAAGGAGAAAGAACTGGCTGTTGCTGTCGAAAAAACCAAACAGGACGAGATCAACAAGGCAGTTGAGAACGCTCTGCGCAAAGCCGGCTTGAACCCCGCTCATTGCGATAGCGACGATCATATCGCTTCCAACACCGCCAAGGGCTGGCTCACCGAGGAGCAGGCACAGGTTGCACGCGACATTCGCGCCAACGTTCCCGCTGAGGCTGAGGCTAACCTCAATATGAAGAAGATCGAGATGATCGCTCAAGGCCGTCTCGGTAAGTTCCTCAAGGAGAGCACCCTCGTCGAGCAGGCGTATATCATGAGCGAAAGCAAGGAGCTCGTGAAGGATGTGCTCAAGAAGCAGAACGTTACCATCACCGACTTCCGTCGCGTTACGCTCAACCAGGAGTAATCTCCGTTATTTCCTGTCATTCCGAGAGCTCAAGGATTTCCTTGGGCTCTCTTTTTAGCTCGCAAAGCGTAATTAGCCGTTGGCATTTTTTGTGCAGTAGATTTTTTTTACCTCCCGATTAGGGGATAAGTCGTTTTGGGCTGTCCTAATAATGTATAGCAATCATGGGACTATTCAGTAGTCATATGGCCGCAGTGCGTAAGCGGGAATTTGAGCAGATATACGACACGTACAGTCGTCGCATATACGGCTTTGCTTTGCGTCTTTCGGACGGTGACACGTATTTGGCGGAAGAGATTGTACAAGAGTCGTTTATTCGTTTGTGGGAGCATTGGGATGGATTGAATGACCGCCAGGCTGCGCTGGGGTATCTGTTCTCTACGGCGAAACATATCTTCCTGAACTATTGTGAGCATGAGATGGTGAAGTACGTGTATGAGGAGTATGTGCTTCAGCATGATTCTGAATTGACCGGTGAGTCCGAGAGCAGTCAAGACGCGCGTTCGCTGGAGGCATATCTGCGGCAGATAGTGGATAACATGCCCCTCGTGCGGCAAAAAGTGTTTATGATGAGTCGTTATGAGCACAAGTCACACAAGGAGATTGCGGCAACATTAGGCATCAGCGAAAAGACTGTGGAGGTGCATATCACCCTTGCCTTGCGCGAACTTCGTGCGCACCTGAGCGACTAAAATATTTTCCATTTTTTTTCTTTCTGTTTAGGGGATACCCTTGTTCCGTCTGTCTTACTAATAGACAGCCGAATTGTAGGCGTGTCGTAAGTCCAAAGATTATGAGTATAAAAGCGTTATTCGAGAAATACCTGTCCAACCGTGCGTCTGCTGAAGATCGCGAGCGGTTGTTGCGTTTCATTCGCAACGACGAGCAGATTGCCGGTTGGCTGCGTGCCGAACTTGAGTATAGTGACGGTGCGATGCCGTCCCCCATACGCGAGCGCGTGTTAAGCAATATATACGAGCAGCCGTCTAAGCCGTCACCTGCGTTAGTTGTCAAGAACCGCCGGTGGAGTGTGGCTGCTGTTGTTACGGTGCTTGTGGCATTGTCTGTGGCTGTTACATGGATGGTCGGCGTTCGTAAGCAGCAGTCGCCTGAGCAGCCGATAGCGTTCGGAGATATAGTCATCAGCACCGGCATGGGCGAGCATAGCCGTGTCACTCTTCCCGACGGCACTGCGCTTACGTTGAACGCGCTGACTACGGTTCGCTACAACACGCAAGGGGGCAAACGCCATGCGCAGGTTGACGGTGAGGCGTTCTTTGAGGTAGCGCGCGACGAGGAGCATCCGTTTGTCGTGCAGGCAGCGGAAGCTGATATCACCTGCTTGGGCACAGCGTTCAACGTGCGGAACTATGCTGACGAGGGCAATGTGTCAGTGGTCCTGAATAATGGTAAGGTTCGCGTGAGCGCGCGAGAGGCTGATGTCACGATGGAGCCTGACAGCCGTGTGGTGATGGACAGACAGACGTTGGCATTGTCGAAGCATACGGTCAATGCTTCCGACTATACCGCATGGCTCAACGGTGAGGTGAAGTACAACAATCAGACTCTCGAAGATATAGCTGCTGAGCTGTCGCGTAACTATAACATTTCAATGGTTATCACCAGCGACGAACTCAAGCACGAGCGGTTCAACGGTTATCTTGGGCGCTCGTCCTTGAGGAACATTCTCGATGTACTCTGTCTTGCTTCAGATATGAGTTACTATGTAGATAATGACACAATGGTGTATGTCTATCCGAGAAAGAAAAACTAAAATATCAATAACACTTAATCAATACCATCATGAAACATTCTTTATTACCTTTGTTAATTGGTCTGCTCTGTTGGACAGGCAGCCGGGCGGCAACGCTTACGTATGCTTATGACGGCAGTAAGACGCAAGCCGAGAACGGTACAGCCTTGCAGGCAGCTATCAATGCTGCTTCGTCGGGTGACGAATTGAAGGTTCAAGCCGGAACGTACATCGGCAACTTCACAATGAAAGAGGGCGTGAATGTTAGCGGTGGCTGGAATGCAGGCTTCACCGCACAAACCGACTACGCCACTATCCTTGACGCCAACGCCAGCGGACGTGTTGTAGAGCAACCGTCTAATTTCACCACTCTGACTATATGGAGTAACTTAACCATTCAAAACGGCAATCTTACAGCGATTAGTGCAACTCCTGCCACTGGTTTGAGTTCGGGTGTAGCCCTTGGCAAGAAAGGTCAGGTCAAGCACTGCCTAATCCAGAATAACACATATACATATAGTGGGAACTGTATGGGCGGAGGCGTCGGTAATGATGCCGTTGATGCCAATACAGATGTATGCGTAGATGATTGCTGGATTCGCAATAACAAAGGATCTCACGGAGGCGGTGTCCGTGTCCGCGGTACAGTGCAAAACTCAATTATAGAGAATAATCTGACTGAGGCAAATGCGGGAGGTGGAGTACATTTGCAGGCGGGCAGACTTGTAGGATGCATAGTCAGAGGCAATACAGGAAAAGGCACAGGTGGTGTGCGCGCGTATGGGAAATGCGATGTTATAAACAATCTTATATACAACAATACCAGCACAACAACGATTGGTGGACTGTCTCTTGAATCGGCACTATCCAATGTGATTGGTAATACAATTGTCTGCAATAACCAACTAACAGGTGCAGGCTCGCAAGCAGGTGTAGGAGTGAAGAATAATCTTGCGTCCAACTCCACTTTCTTTGTTAACAATATAGTATGGGGTAATATGTCGAATGGGGTGGTAGAGAGCGCGCAGGTTTATTATATATCCCGCTACGACAAATCGGCAGGTCAGCGTAGTTTCAACGCCATCATGGGGCAAAAAGGTGATGACAGCGCTGAAACTTCTATTCAACTGACTGCTGATGATCCAGGTTTCACGGATGCAGCCAATGGTGACTTTTCCCTGACGTCTTCTTCTATTCTTCTTGACCGTGGTTATAGTGCCAAGGCAACCGTGGAAATGGATCTCGCAGGCAATGCTCGTATCTCCGGCACAACAGTTGATATAGGTTGCTATGAATACCAATATCCTGTTTTGGCCGACAATTACGTTCATTCTGACGAGGATCTGCAAGAAGCCATTGACGCTACATCAGCAGGCACAACTGTTTATGTGCAAGCAGGTACGTACTATGGTAACTTCACCATGAAGGACGGTGTGAACGTTAGCGGTGGCTGGAACGAAGATTTCACCGCTCAAACAGATTTCTCCACTATCCTTGATGCTAATGCCAGCGGACGAGTAGTTAATCAGCCGAGCAATTTTGCTTCGTTAACAATCTGGAGCAACCTTACCATCCAGAATGGTAAACTCACAGAAAGTCTTGACACATATGGTGCCGGTGTGTTCCTGCGCAAGAATGGTCAAGTCAAACATTGTATCATTCAGGACAATACCTTCACGTATAGTGGTAATTGTATAGGCGGTGGTGTAGGCAACAACGAGGTGAACGAGCACTCGGATGTATTGATAGACGATTGTATTATTCGCCGCAATTTGGCTACGCACGGAGGCGGTGTACGTATCGTAGGAACAATCCAGAACTCCGTTATCGAGGACAACTCCACGACCAACAATGCCGGTGGCGGTGTGCATCTGTTCAACGGTGGCTGTATGTACAACTGCATCGTTCGCAACAACACAGGTAAAGATACAGGCGGTGTTCGTATGAGCGGTTCTCCTGCAGGCACAATGGCCAACTGTCTGATCGTAGGCAATAATGCTAACGGAACAATCGGTGGTGTATCGCTGGAATCCGGTATTCATTATGTATATAATAATACCATCGTTGGCAACAACCAATCGTCAAGCAATCCAACCCGCTGCGGCGTGCGCTTGAATGTAGGAGCTGCTCTTGAGTTTGCGAACAATATCGTGTGGGGCAACAAGGCAAACGATGTTGTGCAAGAAAGCCAATTGGAGATCAACGCCAACTACTTGTCAGGCCAAGCAGCACATTTTAATAACAATGCTATTGCTTATGCATCTGAGTTCGGTACGAATACTATCACATTGACGGACGCCGACCCGGGATTTGCGGATGCAGCCAATGGCGACTACACGCCTACTGCCGGTTCCGGCTTGATTGACTCCGGTCACGGTGGTTACTTCCACGGCACAACAGACCTTGCAGGCAACACGCGCAAACAAGGAACGATTGACCGTGGCTGCTATGAGCAGGCTGCGTATAGCCGTGAGGTTACTGAAGGACGGTTCGGAACGATCTGCCTGCCGTATGATGTGCCGGCTGATGCCATTGTCGGCGCAAAAGTATATAAGGTCATATCGTTTGCCAGTGATGCAAAGGCAGGCTTGCTACTTGAGCAGGTCAATACTATGATTGCAGGCAAACCCTATTTCTTCTCATCGGAAGCAGACAAGGTTGTATTTGCCTATCTTGCTACAGGCGATGCTGCAACCGCTGGCAGCGAGAATGGCTTGCATGGCACTCTTGCTGAAGAGGCAATTAGCGGCGCAGACTACTATGTGCTGCAGAACAATCTGCTCTGCCCGGCAACGGCAGGGGAGATAAGTCTGGCTGCCAACCGCGCATACCTGATGTTCTCCGAAGTGCCGGACTATGAGGAGGCTGCTCCTTCACCGCTTCGCCGCGTGATTACTATTCAGCAGACTGAAAACACCGCTACCGGCACTGACCAAATGGTAAATGATAAATCCTTAAATGGAAAATTCATCCATGACGGCCAACTGCTGATTATCCGTGGCGGTAAGACCTATAACGTATTAGGATTGTAGCCTTGCATGCAAAACTCGTTAATCTGAGTAATCATAGCAATCATGAAAAAGACCATCTATATAACTCCGTGTACGGAGTATGCAACGGTGCTGAACACCTGTCAACTGTTAAGCGCAAGCGGGCAACTTGGTGTATCCGATACGCCGGCATCGCCTTCTTATCCTGGTGGAGGAGATTGATTAAAAATTGTATAACAACCATATAAATTTGAACACATGAAAAAGATTTCCATTATGGCACTATGCTTAATGGCAAGTGCTATTGCAATGGCTACTCAGACGAAGGTCAAAGCTTCTGACGACCTTCAGGCAGCTATTGATGCAGCATCGGCAGGTGATACTCTGCTTGTGCAAGCTGGTACATTTACAGGTAACTTCGTTATGAAGGACGGTGTTAACCTGATCGGTGGTTGGAATGAATTATTCAACCAGAAGACACAGTATGGAACCATACTCGATGGTAACGCAAACGGGCGTGTTGTCACGCAGAACGCTGATTTTACTCAATTGACCATTTGGGAGAATCTAACTATCCAGAACGGTAAGCTCAAATCCAACGGCAAGGGTGCAGGTGTTTATCTGCTGTGGAAGAGCCGTCTGAAAGACTGCTTGATTCAGAACAATACCTTCGATCAGGAGACAGTAACCGAATGCGAAGGTGGCGGTCTGGCACAGGACAAAGACGATAACGCCGGTGATATCGTTGCCGACAACTGCGTTATCCGCAACAATGAGGCCACCCACGGTGGCGGTGTATATCTCCGTTCAACCATAACCAACTGCGTTATTGAGAACAACAAGACTCTGAAGAATCATCCGGGCGGTGGTGTTCATCTGCAGTGGGGACGTATGTACAACTGTATCATCCGTGGCAACCACTCGTCGGAAGATGCCGGTGGTGTCCGTGCTTATGGTAATTGCAAGCTCGTCAACTGCCTTATTGCCGACAACACGTGTGATGTTAAGGTAGCCGGTCTGGCACTTGAGCGCACCCTTGGCGAGGTGATCAACTGTACCATCGTTAACAACGACCAGAAGAAGACGGACACCGACAAGGAGTATTGCGGTATTCGCTTCGATTCTAACAATGCAGGCAGCAACAAGTTCGTCAACAACGTTGTATGGGGCAACAAAGCCGGTGGTGTTGTACAGAGCCAGCAGATAAGTTATTCTATTTGCAAGTACTCTGATGCCACCAACAATGCCATCCAAGGCAATGTTCCCGGTGACTTCACCACTCCGTACATCAAGTTGGCTGACGACAATGCAGCAGCCGGTGGCCCGCATTTCGCTGATCCGGCTAACGGTGACTACGCACTCCTGAAAACTTCGCCTCTGTTCGAGAAGGGTTTGGCAATAGCTGACAGTTATTATGTAGTAGCAACTGCACTGAACGGTCTGCCGCATTTGGGCGCACCGGAGATAGGTGCATACGAGATTCCTGTAAATACAGTCAAGGAGGGTGGCGACTTCCAGGCAGCCTTGGATGCTACTCCGGCCGGATGTGATTTGTATGTACAAGCTGGCACGTACAATGGCAACTTCAAGATGAAGGAAGGCGTGAATGTCAGCGGCGGTTGGAACGAAGATTTCACTGCACAAACCGACTATGCATCTGTCTTGGACGCACAAGCAAACGGTCGTGTGTTAGAGCAGCCGGCCAACTTCACCACATTGACCGTATGGAGCAACTTCACTATTCAGAATGGTAATTTGAAAGCCATTAGTGCTACTCCGGTCAACGGCTTGGGCTCTGGCGTTGCTCTTGGTAAGAAAGGTCAGGTTAAGCATTGCCTTATTCAGAACAACACCTTCAGTTACAACGGCAACTGCATAGGTGGCGGTATAGGCAACGATGCTGTGGATGCGGCAACCGATGTATGTGCAGAGGATTGCATCATCCGCAATAACAGCGGCACGCATGGCGGCGGTGTACGTGTGCGCGGTACGATACTGAACTGCATCATTGAGAACAATAACACCACGAATGCCCTCAAGCCCGGTCCTGCCGGTGGTGTACATCTGCAAGGCGGTCGTATTGTTGGCTGTATCGTTCGTGGCAACAAGGCCGGTGGCGATACAGGCGGCATTCGTTGCTTCGGTAAGTGCCAAGTCATCAACTGCTTTGTTGTTGACAATGTGGCAACAAACAGGATTGGCGGTATTGGCATTGAGAGTGCTAATTCCGATATCATCGGCTGTACAATTGTTGGCAATGAGCAATTGACCAAGAATGATGGTGACAAAAGCAAATGCGGCTTGTCATGCGCTGCCACTTCAGACAACGGCACGAAACTTGCAAACAACGTCATCTGGGGCAACAAACATTGCGGCGTAGCACAAGAAGCACAGATATATTATGTGTCGCATTACAATGCAGCCAATCGTATAAACAATGCTGTTACCAATCAGTTGACGCATAATGATGGGTCGTGTATCCGTTTGAGCATGAGTAATACGGAAAACGGCACATGTGTTGACGGAAGCGGTGACGAGCAACCAACGTATGCTCCGCATTTCGCTGATCCGGCTAACGGCGATTATCACCTGACATGGCTCTCTCCGATGCTGAATAAAGGTAACGATGACCTTGCTGCCGTTGATAAAGACCTCGATGGCAACGACCGTAAAGTGATTAAAGTGGATATGGGTGCCTATGAGTTGCCATATTACACGCTGACAATTGCTGCATTTAATCATGCGACTCTGAAGGTGGGTGAAGATCAACTTGCAGCTGGTGCATACCAGCTTCCGCAGGGCTACACGACGACTGCAACCATCGCTGTCGAGGAAGGCTACAAACTCACAAGCGTCAAACTGGGCGAGGAAGAACTTATCCCTGTTGAGGGTGTCTATACTATTCCGGCTCTGACGGAAGATGCCGTTGTTACAATCATCGTGGAAGAGGACGAGGGAACAGGTCTTGACCAAGTTTCTACCAACGTCTGCAGGAAAGTTGTACGCGACGGTCAGGTAATTATTATCCGCGACGGAAAAGATTATAACGTTTTAGGTTTCTGATAGTATGAAACGTCAATTGTATATACTCATCTTATCGGCATTGCTCATCGGCTGTGCCGATAAGACGAGTGTGACCTTACCCACGTTCAGCAAGATCACCGTCACTCCCGAGCAGGCGACGTATGCCGTCGGCGACCAGGTGGAGTGCTCGGTAACGATGCTGACGCCGGGTGACGCGTCACTTAAGCAAGCAACATATTGGTTCTACACCTCATGGTGGGGTAGTAACCCCGATATGACGGCAGACTTCTGTCAGCCCGATACCGTTGATGGTGTGATATCCTTTACGTCAAGCCCGATAACCCTCACGGAAAAGGGCGAAGTAAGGATATACTTCTGGGGACGGCTGGAATATCCAAACTGGGATTTTCAACCTATAAAGATCCCTGTAACTCTGAAAGTGGAATAATAAATCATCGCCCATGAAACGCATATTTACAATAGCATTATTCACGATGCTTCTGTCGATGTTGTCAGCGCAGGCACAAACGCTGACGCTCAAGGTGAGCGACCGGCCCTTGCATGAGGTGTTGCCGTTGGTGGAGCAGCAGTGTGATTACCATTTCTTCTACAACAGCAATCTGCCCGGCTTGGACAGCCGTGTAACGGTTAACCTGACAAACACTCCGTTGGAGCAGGCATTGCGACAACTGTTTAACGGTACGGGTATATCTTATAAGATGGCGGAGAACAATGTCATTGTTCTGTCGGTAGAAGAGAAAAAGAGCACATCAAGGACGGTGAGAGGTGTTGTGTTGGACAAATCCAACAACGATCCGATAATCGGCGCCTCGGTAGTAGTTAAAGGTACGACGCAGGGTACAATCACGGATTATGACGGAAATTTTTCGATTGAAGCGACATCGGGACAATACTTACAGGTATCGTATCTTGGTTATCAGACCTACGAGTTGCGCGTAACGCCGAACTCCGATACTTACCGTGTCACTTTGACTGAATCGACTTCTGAACTTGATGAAGTAGTTGTGGTTGGCTACGGTGCGCAGAAGAAGGTGAACCTCACCGGCGCTGTGAGCGTCGTTGACCAAAAAGACATCGTCGGCCGTCCTACGGCGAACATGGCAACCGCCTTGCAAGGCGCAGACCCGGCACTGAACATCACGATGTCTGCCGGTGGTCCGGGAGCAGGATATAACTACAATATCCGCGGTGTGGCATCCATCAACAACTCCTCGACCACCAAACCATTGGTGTTGGTGGACGGCGTGGAGATGGATCTGAGTCGCGTTAACAGCAACGATATTGAGTCTGTCAGCATTCTGAAAGATGCCTCTGCCTCGGCTATCTATGGTTCGAAGGCGGCTGCCGGTGTGATCCTGGTCACGACGAAGTCGGGCAAGGAGGGTCTGGCTCCGCAGGTGACTATCGATGCCAAAGCCGGCTGGAAGGCTTCCACTACGGAGCATGACTTTATCACGCAGGGGTTCTGGTCGGCATATATAAGCGACATCTTTATGCGTCAGCATACGAATTTTGCCATGACTACCTATACCGATGCGGACTACGCCGAACTATGGATGCGTCTCAACGATGTGACCGAGAACCCTGAGCGCCCATGGGTGGTGACGCAGCCCGACGGATCGTATAAGTATTACGCCAACTTCGACTGGTATGACTATTACTTCAAGTCCATCCGCCCTGTGCAGGACTATAACATCAGTCTGAAGGGCGGCAACGATAAGGTGAACTACTTTGTGTCAGCACGTTATTTCACCGAGGATGGTATGATCCGCATTGACAACGACAAGTGGCATCAGATCTCCACTCGTGCGAAGGTGAACGTGAATATCAAGCCCTGGATGCATTATGGCGTGAACTTCTCGTTCTTCTCGTCGAAATACACCTATCCCGGTACCGAATCGTCGCGTGAATTTTTCCGCGTAGGTTCGCTGCACGCCATGGCGTTTATTCCTTCTACCAATCCTGACGGTTCGGCAGTGTATCTCAATCCGTGGATATACAGCGGTCAGGGTACGGTAGGCGATGGCATCAATGCGATGCTAATCAACGGCAAACACAAGAACGTCAATCTGAATCGAGAGATGGTGATGCAGCATTCGTTGTCGTTTGACTTGTACAAGAATCTCTCTTTGAATGCCGATTATTCGTTCACATGGCGACTGAAGGAGATCAGCAACCGTTGCGTCAAGATTCCGTATTCCGCCAAGGAGGGCACGACCGATCTGATTGAGAACTGGCGTTCGGTGGACTCCTACCATCAGCAGTTAGCGAGGTATCAGACGCATAACTATAACGTCTATCTGCGCTGGTCACCCACGTGGGACAAACATTCGCTCACCCTCACAGCCGGTTACAACGGTGAGATGTATCGTTATCATTCCCTGGAGGCGGAGCGTATGGATCTGATGACCGAAGACCTCTCGTCCTTCAACTTCGCCAAGGGTGAGGTAACCGAACTGAGCGAGAGTATCAAGACGGCTGCTACCAATGGTTTCTTTGCCCGATTGAACTACGACTGGGCAGGACGTTACCTGTTTGAGGTCAGTGTGCGTGCCGATGCTTCGTCGCGCTTCGCTCCGGGTTATCGTTGGGCAGTCACCCCGGGAGGCAGCTTGGGATGGCGTATGTCCGAGGAGCCGTTCTGGGAACCGATACAAGATTGGTGGTCGAATGCCAAGATCCGCCTCTCTGCCGGACAGTTGGCTAACCAAATGACGGATTATTATGATTACATCCAGTCGATTAATGCCGATGGTATGTTCACGCAGCAGATTACACTCGACGGAGCATCTATCCTCTCCTACGCCACTGAGGCGGATCCTAATGCAGCCACGCTCACGTGGGAGAAGATGACTACGTATGATGCCGGTATTGACATGGCATGGCTTAACAACCGTCTTTCGCTGACCGGTGATATCTACATGCGTAATACCGAAGGTATGCTCAATACGGGTACGGCGCTCCCGTCCGTATATGGCGCAACCGACCCCAAGCAGAACTCCGCCAATATGTCCACCAAGGGCTGGGAGCTATCCCTTGCCTGGCGTGACCAGCATAAGGTCTTGGGCAAGCCGTTACGATACGAGATAAGCGGTGGCGTAGGTAACTACAAGACTGTTATCACCAAATACAACAACCCCGAAAAACTCCTCACTACGTATTACGAGGGTCAAGTGCTCGGCGAACTGTGGGGATATGAGATTGACGGGCTTTTCGCTAACCAACAGGAGGTGGACGATTACCTCACCCGTGTTAACCCTGTCGAGTCGGAGGTTTATACGGATATCGTGGGCGTTGTTGACTCCAAAGCTCCGGGCTTGCACCCGGGCGATGTGCGCTATGTCGATCTGAACGGTGATGGCAAGATTACTTCCGGCAACAGCACAGTAGATAATCCCGGTGACCGGCGCATCATAGGTAATACCTTGCCGCAGTACAACTATAACTTCCATGTCTCCGCCGAGTGGTATGGCATTGACTTGAGTTTGTACTTCCAGGGTATAGGTCGGCGCGATTGGTATGCCTCAACCGAAGCGACTACCTTCTGGGGACCCTACTCGCGTCCGTATCAGGGATTCATGCCGAAGGACTTTATGAGCAATGTGTGGAGCGAGGATAATCCGGATGCCTATTTCCCGCGTTATCGTGCCTACGAAGCACTCGGATCTGCCAATTCGTTGGGTCCCGCCAACAACCGGTATATGCTTAACGTAGGGTACTTGCGTCTCAAGAACGTGACTGTCGGTTATACACTCCCATGCTGGAAGAATGTATTCTCCGACTTCCGCATCTATTTCACCGCTGAGAACCCATGGTATTGGAGTCCGCTACAGCAATACTGCCGCAGTATCGACCCCGAGTCAGCGGTAGTCAGTTCGCAGGCTATCACTTATGGCTTTGCCAAATCATTCACGTTCGGTATTAATGCAACTTTCTAAAGCATGATGATTATGAAAAGAATAAATATTCTTACATTGTTAGCGGTCGTTGTGCTATACACAACTTCCTGTAACATGGATCTCTACCCCGAGGACCAGCTCTCGACCGCTACGTTCTTTACCTCCGAGACGGCATTGCATGAGTATAGTAATTATTTCTACCGTATGATGCCTGACCCTGAGACGATGTATGCCGAGGAGGGTGAGCATTTCCTTGCCCCTGTACCGAGTGATCTCGTTCGCGGCATACGTGACATACATAGTGGTGAGGCGTATTGGAAGAAAGATGCATGGCGTAATCTTAGGAAAATCAATTACCTGTTGGCCAACGCCGGTCAATGTGACAATGCGGATGCCCGTGATCACTACCGTGGCGTAGCCTACTTCTTCCGCGCGTACTTCTACTTCGATATGCTCCGTCATTTTGGTGCTGTGCCATGGTATGACCAGCCTATCAATGCCGATGACACCGAGGCGCTTAACCGTCCCCGTGACTCGCGTGAAGTGGTGATCAGGCATATTATTACCGACCTGGATTCTGCGTTCGTGCTTCTGCCGGATATGCATACTCCGTACGAGGTCAATGCTTGGACCGCCTTGGCACTCAAGTCCCGAGCCTGCTTGTTCGAAGGTACGTTCCGTAAGTATCATGCCGGTACAACGTTCAATGGTGGCAGCGATATCTATAGCGAGCAACTGCCGTGGGATGACCTGCTCAAGCAGGCTGCAGACGCCTCACTCAAACTTATGCAAGAAGGCGGTTATAGCCTTTATACAACAGGCACTGAGCCGTACCGTGACCTGTTTGCAACAACCGTACCACGTGATGAGGAAGTGATATGGGCACGCTCGTATAGCAAAGACTTGGATATCAAGCATAATGCCCAGGCTTGGTCAGTAGCCCGTCAGACGGGGTTCACCAAGCGCCATGCAGATCTCTATCTGATGACCGACGGTTCACGTTTCACTGACCAATCCGGCTTTGCCACGATGACTTACCTTGACGTGTTCGCCAATCGTGACCCGCGTATGGCGCAGACCATGCACGGACCCGGATATATACAGAAGGGGGCAGAAAAATCGTATGCCGTCAATCTGCAGATGTCGGTGACCGGTTACAAGTACATCAAGTACATCATGGAGTCCACGTATAACAACTGGGGCGGTAGTGTCACCTCGATACCGATTTTCCGTCTGGCTGAGGTCTATCTGAATTACGCCGAGGCAAAAGCTGAATTGGGTTCGCTGACGCAGGCTGATCTGGATATGTCCGTCAACCGCCTCCGTGACCGTGTGGGTATGCCGCACTTGTCACTGAGCGATGCCAATGCCAATCCCGACCTGTCGATGACAACAGCCGGCGGTTACGGCTTTGCAAGTCCGGTGCTGCAGTCTCATCCGAACAAAGGTGTCCTGCTCGAGATTCGTCGTGAACGTATGGTAGAAACGCCGTTGGAAGGATTGCATCTGTGGGATGTACTCCGTTGGCGGGAAGGCCAACTCTTCACCCTCGACAGAAGAGGACTCTATTTCCCCGGAGAGGGTAAGTATGACCTGACCGGCGACGGCAAGGCAAACATCCTTCTCTCGCCGATCAAGAAGAGTGGAGGTATAGGTGTCACATGTCTGGTTTTTGATCAGGATATCATCCTATCCGAAGGCACGTCGGGCAACATGGTGGCGTACAAGGATATGGTTATGCAATGGAATGAGCAGCGTGACTATCTGTGGCCTATTCCCGTTACCGACCGGACGATGACACTCGGTGCACTGAAGCAGAATCCCGGATGGATTGATAATATCGATTTTTAGTCAACCAATTATTATTAACAAAAATTTACAATCATGAAAAAGTCTATCTTTCTGATGCTGTTCGCAGCATTAACAATGAGCATGAATGCTCAAGACGAAACGATTCGTTACTTCTTCTCGCCGGAAGGTCAGGGTGACGCCGACGGCTCGTCGTGGGAGAACGCTGCTGCTGGCGAGTACCTCGGCTCAACGCTTGCCGATGCCGAACCCGGTACGGAGTTCTATCTGATGGAGGGTGCCTATGCTCCCGACATCAACACCAACCGTTGGAGTATCCCGCAGGGCATACTGCTCAAGGGCGGTTATCCTACTACAATGACCGGTACAGAGACCAAGTACGCTTATGCCAAGGGCGGACAATCTGTTTTCTCTGCCGACCTCGACGGTGACGGCAAGGGTGACAACACCGATTATGCCTTCGTATATATAGGCGCCGGTGAGCCCACGGAGAAGAGCGAGGCGTATTACAAAGATTGGCAGAAAACCGAAATCTGGGGCATCACTTTCCGTGACGGTATGCGCCTCAATAGCAAGTATTGGGGTAACATGGTGTTCGTTCAGGCTGCACAAGTGGACTTCCACTTCTGCCGCTTCTTCAACAACGACTCACAGACCAACGATGACACCAACGGTTCGAACGGAGCAATCGAGATATGGGGTAGCGCAGTACGCTGCTTCGACTGTATCTTCCGTGACAACATCACCGCCAAGGGTTCGGGTGCGGCTTTCCAGGTCCGTGCACGTAAGTCCAATTCCAGTACAACCGATCCGGCTGATTATTCTATCGCATACTTCGAGCGTTGTGAGTTCCGAAACAACATCGCCTATAGCACCGTTACCAGTACACAGGATAACCAGAAATGGGGTACCTATGGCGGCAACTGCTCTGTAGCTGACAACGGTGGTACGGTATATATCATCAATAGCCTTATCGCTGATAGCAAGTGCTGGTATCGTGGCTGTGGTATTCGTGTTAGTACCAATGTAACGGCATACTTTATCTGCAATACGTTCTACAACAACCCGTGCCGCAACCGTGGCAACCGTGGCTCGAACAGCGGTGCAGCTGTTTCGGCAGGTGACAATTCCAACACATACTATGCCGGCAATATCATGGTGGAATATGCAGCCAACGACGATTTCACCGGTTCGGATGCAGAGGTGTTTATCCAGAATGCATCGGCTGTTGTACAATCTGCCGGATATAATATCCTCGGTACGGTACTCAACAACAGTACACAACCCGGTGGCTTCCTGGCTAACGACAACATCCCGACTTCGCTCGCTACGGTTAATACTATTGAGAGCATCTTTGGCTCGAACAGCATCGCCAATCAAGGTGGTGTAAGCGATGTTATCGCTCCGCTCGGTACGGCACCTGCTGCCATGGATCTTGCTGCTGTAAAGGACGTAGTTGCTACATGGCCTGTTGACGAAATGGCGAAGGTGATGGATCTTGACAAGGATCAGCGCCGTTATACCCGTGCTGCTAACTCGGTGGCAGGTTCGTATGACCCCAATGGTATAGCACCTGACGATGAGGACGAGGAACAGGTAGAAGATGCCTTGGAAACGGTTAGTGCCCATGCCTTCCAAACCGGCGTATATTCGTTGCTCGGACAGTATATGGGTAATGACGTAACAGTTCTGCCCGCAGGTGTGTATGTCGTTAACGGTAAGAAAGTGATTAAGTAATACGTCTATCTATGGTTTCGTATTTGACTTAGGCGGCGTGCTTTCGGACATCGACGTGCAGGGGCTTCTCAACCCCCTGCACCGTCTGATGCCCGAAAATAACCAACGAGCAGATACGACAAGACGAACTCTTAAGTAACAATACGTGATGAAACGGATTCTATTTATTCTGCCGTTGCTGGCAGTCCTGTCGCTCCATGCCGAAGAGGCTGGCGTGCACCGTTTTGCCAACTACAATATCCGCTATGTCAACGCCTCCAATGGCGACACGGGCGAGAAGCTGTGGGCGAACCGCCGAGAGTACGTTGTAAGGAACATCACCGGCTACGATTTTGACATCGTAGGCATGGAAGAAGTGACTGGCAACAACAAGGATGCTACAACCGGCAAGTCGCAACTGCAAGACCTGAGAGATATGCTCACAGGCTACGCAGATTATTCGGTAGAGCGTGAGGGAAGGAGTTATTCCTATAACTCTATCTTCTACAAGACCGCCAAATACACGGTTTTGGACAAAGGATTCTTCTATGTCAACTCGCATCCGGATACGCCGGGGGCAGATTGGGGCGAGTCTATAGCGCGAACCTGTATTTGGCTGTACCTGCAGGACAAAGCATCCGGACAGAATTTCTATTTCGTGTGCACGCATGTCAACTACGGTGCTACCGAGTGCGGCATACAATCCGGCAAACTTATCGGCAATCGTATTCGCGCATTGGTCGGACAGACACCGGTGGTGATGGTAGGCGACTTCAACATGTCGCGTTCCGCCCACGAAGAGGCGTATCGCGGCTATGCTGCGCACTTCTACGATCTTGCGCTGACAGCACCGGTCAACCAGTGCCTGCCTGCCGATGGACCGCAGATAACGGCTACCACCACCGAGTGGACGCCGGCGGTGCAGACGCAGACAGGTGCTGAGTTCGACTATATCTTCTACGATCACATGGAGCCCTTGTCACGTCATATCATCACGGAGTATTATCCTGAGTCCGGACGTACGGTCAATCCTTCGGATCACTATCCGGTGATGGGCCGCTTCCGTTTAGGTACGGCTGAGCACCCGACGGCATATTACGCTACCGATAAAGCGACATTTCTGACAGCACTGGCGTCTGCCACCCCTGAAGACACCGTCTATATGGTTGAGGGCACTTACGATGTCACTGCATCAATTTCGCCTGAGTGCTCGCTCACATTGAGCGGCGGGTGGAATAGCTCGTTCACGCAACAAACCGGCAGGACTCATTTCCGTGCGAACGACTTGACTGCGGCAATCATCAATATCCCTCATTATTATAATCTTGCGTTGGATCATATCGAGTTGTCGGGCGGCAACAATACGTCGCTCACCGGTGGCGGAGCAATCTATTCGTACGGACCGAATATGAGCCTTACGGATTGCTATATTCATAACAACTCGGCGTCAGGTACAGGCGGTGCCGTTGTGCACAAGGGTGAGCAACTGACGGTTAGCGGCTGCCTGTTTGAGCAGAACAGTGCATCTACAGGCGGTGCCGTGTGTTGCCAAAACAGAGATAAACTGACTGTTCATGACAGTCGTTTTATGTCGAACAGTGCCAACTCTGCCGGCGGTGCCGTCGAGGCATTGGGATTCACCATCCTTGATGTGCAGCGCTGTGCCTTCGTCGGCAATAGTGCTACGACACGCGGTGCGTTGGATATATCGCCCGCCGCGACACCGCAGTCTGCCAATATCCTCAACTGCTCGTTCCTGGGTAACACCCTCTATGCCAAGAAGGGACTGGCAACCGTGACCAAGCGCTACGGCGGTGCCGCACTGTGGGCGGATATGACCGAAACAACCATACCGCTTAATATCGGACTTTGTACGTTCATGGGTAACCATCTGACCTTCGATGGCACAGACGCGAACTTCGGCGGTGCTGCCGTGGCTATATGCAAAGGCAAGGTTTGCCTGATGGATAATCTTATTCTTGCCAACGATCGGAAGATTGGTTCCGATGCCCCTGCATGGAATGATCTTTACACGGTAACCAACGATGTCAATGTGTGGCGGGATACCTATAATCTGTATTCTGCTTCGGCTGAGATTGATGGTTGGGAGAACACAATAACCGCCACCTTCGGCGGAACGCTCAACGCCGGGCAATATACTCCTCAGATCAAGGATGACGGCACCTATCCTATCTATCAAAAATCGCTCGGCACGTACTCCATCGCCTGCCTGCCCGCCAATCAACGGCTCTGCGAGTCAGCATTCATCTACGACCTCAACGGCGACGGCAGTATAAGCGGCTCTGTTACGCGCGACCAACTCAACCGCCAGCGGGGCATACAATCCTGTATCGGGGCGGTCGAATTTACCGGCAATGACCACCTGGCAGCAACCGACAATCTGTTTGTCCGCCCAGCCATCACCGATGGAACCATTTACTCCGTTACCGGACAATACATGGGCACGGATATCACAGCTCTCCCGCATGGGATATATATCGTGAATGGACACAAAATAATACAATGATATGAAATACCTACGATTGGCTCTTCTCTGTTCAGTCTGCATGGTTGCATGGTCTGTGTCGGCACAGGACCCTTGGATTATCCGGGTGGACAATCCGCTTCAAGGCGATTACTATGGTATAACCTCTGCCAATGGGCAGATAGGACTCGTCAGTACGCGTTCACCTCTGCAGGTGGATAAAGTGGTGGTGGGAGGCCTGTACGATATCTATGCGTCACGCTGTGAAAATTACTTCCCCAATATCAATCCGCTGGATATAGAACTCAAGATTGACGGTACCCGTATCTCGCGCCGGAACATAACGGGTTATACACAGGCGCTGGATATGCGTAATGCAGCATTTGTCGGCACATTCTCGTTCGACGGTAAAGTGCAAGTCTCCTATACCATCGCCGCACTGCGCCAGATGCCGTATGGCTTCATCATGGATGTGCAGGTTGTGGCGGACAAAGATTGTCAGGCATTCGTGCTCAACCAGCATCGGGCACACGAGGCACTGCGTGAACCTCATACGTACTTCGCGCAGATTGACAACAAGGCCAATCCTCTCTACAAAGGCGACTATCCGCATTATGTTCTTATGACCACCACCGCCAAGTCGCCTGCCGGACGATACGATCTTGCAGCTACGACAGCGTTTCTATTCCCGCATCGTGACGACAACGGATATAAGTATTCCAACATCAATGTACCCGTTATCAACCACCGCGAGGATCGCGGCGAAGGCAGGCATACGATGGAGTTCACGCAGGACCTTCATGCCGGTGATACCTTGCATTTCTGCCTCGTAGGTAACATTCTTGCATCCAATGTGGTGCCTGATGCGCGTAACGAAGCGGAGCGACTGACAGTCTATCAGCTCCTTGAGGGATACGACCGCATATGGATGCGTCACAATAACGCGTGGGCTGATCTCTGGCAGTCGGATATCATCGTTGAGGGCGATCCTCAGGCACAGCAGGATATCCACTCCATGCTCTATCACCATTACGCCTTCTTCCGCGATGACAATCCTGCCTCTTGCTCTCCGATGGGCTTGTCAGGCTTGGGATATCAAGGGCATGTGTTCTGGGACACCGAGACATGGATGTATCCCGTGCTGCTGCTCATGCGTCCGGAGATTGCACGGCAGGCACTCCAGTATCGCTTCGACCGCCTTCCACAGGCAAGGATGAAGGCATATATGCATGGATTCAAAGGTGCGATGTTCCCCTGGGAGAGCGGCGATGCAGGGCAAGAGGTGGTGGCACCTCATAACATGTATCCTTCTACCGAGAACCATATCACGGCCGATATCGCCATCGCATGTTGGCAGTACTATTGTGTCACACAGGACAAACAATGGCTCGCCGAAACAGGTTTCCCTATCATCCGCGAGACGGCTGACTTCTGGGCAAGCCGTATCGAACCGAACGGTGATATTATCAACTGCATCGGTGCGGACGAGTGGAGCCAGAACCCGTACGGAGGCAAGCAGGTGGATAACAATGCATATACCATCGGCGTAGCCAAGACGAACCTGCAACTGGCTGATGCTGCAGCCAAAGTGCTGGGAATCAAACCGCCCAAGGAGTGGAGCGAGGCGGCCGGCAAGTTACGTTTTGTATATATGCCCGACGGTATCATCGCTGTCAACCGGACCTACACCGGACAGGTCACCAAGCAGGCGGATGTGATTCTGCTTGCCTATCCGTTGAATCTGCTTACTGATGCCGCAGAGATAGAGCGGAACATTGAGTATTATATGTCCAAGGTGCCTGACAAGCAAACTCCTGCCATGTCCAAGTCCATCTATGCGGTTATCTACAGCCGTCTTGGCAAGCCTGACAAGGCACTCTCTTATTGGCGTGACTCCTACCTGCCTAACCTCAATCCGCCGTTCCGCGTGATTGCAGAGTTCAATGGCGGTACCAACCCGTACTTCATAACAGGGGCAGGAGGCAGCCTGCAATCGATCCTGTTCGGCTTTGCCGGATTGGACATAAGCGACAAAGGACTCAAGCAGGCATACAAACCTGTTCTACCTGACGAATGGACATCACTCACTATACGTCGCAAAGGGCAGAAAGATATCCGAATAGCTAAATGATAAAATTGTAAATCGTAAATCACTAAATAGTAAATAATACTATGACACGTAAGGAATTTCTTCAAACGCTTGGCATTGGTGCCGCCACCATCGCTATCAGCAATCTCCCGGGCGCATCGCTGGTGCAAGCCGCTGAGGCTGCTACGCCCGAAAAAACGCTCCCGAAAAATACCGAGCGGCTCGCGTTTGGCCTGCCTGATCAGGAGGCAAAAGTGCTACGCCCCGTTACTGCCATCGTTATCGGTGCAGGTTCGCGAGGCTCAGTCTATGCTTCGTATAGCGGGCAGTACCCAAAGGCTCTGAAGATCGTCGGTGTAGCCGACATCAATGCCGTCCGCCGCGAGCAGATGGCGCAAGAGTACAACATAGCACCCGAGCACCGGTTTAGCGATTGGGCGGAGGTGTTCCGTCTGCCTAAGTTCGCCGATGCGGTCATCATCGCTACGCCCGACAACCTGCATTACAAACCTTGTATGCAAGCCTTGGCTGCCGGCTACGATGTATTGCTGGAGAAACCTATTGCCCAGACGGCTAAGGAGTGTACCGACATCCTTCATCAGGCGCGTAAGTACGGACGACTGGTCGGTGTGTGTCACGTACTGCGGTATGCACCCTACTTCCGCGCTCTCAAGCGTGTCATCGACGAGGGCAGGGTAGGCGATATAGTCAGCATACAGCACCTCGAACCCGTGCGTTTCCACCACATGGCGCATTCGTATGTGCGCGGTAACTGGCACTCGTCCAAGCAGACCACGCCTATCATCATCGCCAAGGCGTGTCACGACCTGGATATAGTCCGTTGGTTGCTCGGCAAACCATGCAAACGCGTGTCCGCTTTCGGCTCGTTGTCGTTCTTCACACGCAAGAACGAACCTCAAGGTGCTGCGGACCGATGCTTTGATTGCGCGGCTGAGAAGCAATGTCCGTTCTCTGCACTGAAGATCTATATCCGCGAGCACAGATACCTGTATGTGTTTGACGCACTGCCCAAGGATCGTGCCGCCAAGGATGCAAAGATTGCCGAGTACCTGCGCACCACCGATTACGGGCGCTGCGTCTTCCGCTGCCAGAACGACCAGTGCGACCATTATGTCTGCAACCTTGAGTTCGAGGGCGCGAACGGTGCTGCGGCTTCTACTGCCTCGCTGCAGGTCGAGGCACTCACCTCCTATGGCGGACGAAAAACGCGTATCATGGGAACAAAAGGTGATATAGTCGGCGATATGCAGACCTTTACTCTCACCGATTTTCTTACCGGCAAGAAATATGTCTGGGATGAAGATATCAGCAAACTGCCCGGCTATGAAGGTCACGCCGGTGGTGATTGGGGCATAGTCAAGGATTTTGTGCTCGCTGTAGCACATCAGGACGAGAAGTATCTCAGCTCCACCATCGATGTATCGGTCGAATCCCATGTCATGGGCTTCCGCGCCGAACAGGCACGACTCAAATCAAAAATCGTGAATATGTAAACTGTTGCAGCCATGAAACATTACACCGTTCTTTTTGTCATCGGAATACTGCTGGGCTGTTCGTCATGTACACCCAAGCAGGATATAACTCGGGCAGAGCAGATCCGTGCCGACCTGCTTAACCCGAATAGTCAGCGCGTGCTTGTCGTTTCCCATCGCGCAGATTGGCGCGGATGGCCCGAGAACTCTCTGCCTGCCATTGAGTCCGCTATCAACATGGGCGTAGATATAGTAGAACTCGACCTCCAGTGCACAGCCGACAGCCAACTCATTATCATGCATGACTCCAAGATCGACCGCACAACTACGAGCAAAGGACGTGTATCCGAGATGACGCTCGACTCCATACGCACCTTCCGCCTCAAGAACGGCGTATCCATCAAGACACGACACGAGATACCCACGCTCCGTGAAGCACTCTTGCTCTGCAAGGACCGCGTACTCATCAATCTTGACAAGGCTGACCGTTACTTCGATCTTGTCGTGCCTGTACTTGAGGAAACAGGCACTACTCGCCAGATCATCATGAAAGGCAAGAAACCTGCAGACCAGGTGCAGCAACTCTATGGCAAGTATCTCGCGGATGTTATCTATATGCCTATCGTGGATATGAACGACTCTGCCTCCGTTGATGCGTTCCGCGCGCACATGCAGAGCCATCCTTGTGCTTTCGAACTTTGCTGGCGGGGTAGTGACGAGTATGTCCGTCAGGCTTCTGCACTCGCCCAAGGCAAGTCGCTCCTGTGGGTCAACTGCCTGTGGGATACGCTGTGCGGTGGACATGAGGATGATGAGGCAATGAAAGATCCCGATGCACATTACGGCTATCTTATTGACTCCCTCGGATTCCGTATCATCCAGACTGACCGCCCGGAGTATCTGATCCGTTATCTTAAATCAAAGCACAGACGATGAATTTTTTCTCCAAATTACCGGCCGCCCCTCTCCGTGACGAATCGGAGGAGCAACGCAGCACGCGTTTCAAGCGCATGCAGTGGGCTTCGTTCTTTGCCATAACCCTCGGTTATAGCATGTATTATGTATGCCGCACATCGCTTAATGTGGTCAAGAAACCCATCATGGATGCCGGTGTATTGGATGCCAAACAGCTGGGTGTCATATCCTCAGCTCTGCTCTTTACGTATGCTATCGGCAAGTTCGTCAATGGCTTTCTGGCCGACCACTCGAATATCCGCCGGTTTATGGCTTTTGGTCTGCTCATATCCACCGTGGCGAATATCGTAGTCGGACTGCTCGGACTAATCACCGTCTCGCAGATGACCATATCCCAAGTAGCGTTCTATGTCATCTTTGCTGTATTGTGGGCTGTTAACGGTTGGACGCAGTCGATGGGCGCACCGCCCTGCGTTGTATCCCTCTCCCGATGGTATCCCCTCTCACGACGAGGTACGTTCTACGGGTTCTGGTCGCTCTCACATAACCTCGGGGAGTTCTTCTCCTTCCTGCTCGTAGGCGGATTGGTATCGTTCTTCGGCTGGCAGTTCGGGTTTATCGGTGCCGCTATCGCCGGTGTAATAGGATTTTTACTCATCCTCTTCCTTCTGCATGACTCACCCGAATCGGAAGGTTTGCCGTCAGTTGCGGTCATGGCCGGTGAGGAGCAGCCTGCCGATGATAAGCCCAAGTCCATCGGACTCTCCCAACGGGCCGTACTCCGCAATCCTTACGTATGGGTGCTTGCGTTCGCTTCGGCATTCATGTATGTGTCACGTTATGCGGTCAATGGGTGGGGAGTACTCTTTCTGCAGGAGACCAAGGGCTTCACTCTCGCTACCGCCACGCAGATCATATCCGTCAATGCGCTGCTCGGTATAATCGGTACGGTCTTTTCCGGCTGGCTGTCCGACGTGGCATTCAAGGGTAACCGATATATACCTGCGGTTACGGCAGGCATACTCGAGGTCCTATCGCTCATCCTCTTTGCCTTTGGCGGTAACAGCCTCTGGCTTAATATAGTGGCAATGGTACTCTTCGGCATAGCCATCGGAGTGCTCATATGTTTCTTGGGTGGATTGATGGCGGTGGATATCGTGCCGCGTGAGGCTTCCGGTGCTGCACTCGGAGTCGTCGGCATTGCATCCTATGCTGCTGCCGGATTACAGGATATAGCATCCGGTCTGCTCATCGATGGCAACAAGACGCTTGTTGCCGTCAATGATGGAGTGGAGCAGTACACGTACAACTTCACGCCGGCACTTATTTTCTGGATCGTGGCTGCCACACTCTCTGTTATGTTGGTATGTGTCGTCTGGCGAAAAGCTACTACAAATGATAAACAACAAAATTAAACATGGTTATATGAATCGTCATATCTCTATCTTTTGCGCATTGTTGGCATGTACGAGCATGCTGGCACTAACGCCTACATATACCTTGCCTTTGTATCCAAACGGAGTGCCGGATAGCAACGGTTACAATCCTGAAGACGAATACATCAAGGACGGCACGAGGATCTACCGAACCGCCGTTCCGCGACTCGATGTTTATCTGCCGAACGCTGCCGATGCGGCGGCTACGCCCGCTGTCCTTGTCTGCCCGGGCGGGGGATACCAGTTCACCTCCACCGGCAATGAGGGAATTGAGGTGGCTAACTATTTCGTGCCACGTGGCTATGCGATAGCTGTACTCAAGTACCGCATGCCTAACGGTCATGAGCATATCCCGCTCAGCGATGCTTTGCAAGCTATGCGCTTGCTCCGCGACAGTGCTGCCGTATGGCACCTCAAGGCGCAGCATATAGGTGTGATGGGCTTCTCTGCCGGCGGACACCTGGCTGCCACGTTGCTTACCAAGTATGCCGATGCCAAGACGAGGCCGGATTTTGGCGTTCTCGTCTATCCCGTCATCACGATGGACGAGACTCTCACGCATCGTGGCTCGTGCCGCTCGTTGCTGGGCGAAAACCCGACATTGGATCAACGGCTCAACTGGTCGGCTGAACGTAATGTCACCTCCGACACTCCGCCGTGTATCATCGTCGTGTGCCAGGACGACCCGACAGTGAAAGTGGACAACTCGCTGCTTTTCTATCAGGCTCTCACCAATCAGAATGTTCCGGCAACGCTCATCGTTGTGCCCGAAGGTAAGCACGGGTGGGGATACAGGCGGCAGTTCCGCGACCGAGAAATCATTGATCAGGCTATCCTGTCGTTCGTCGCAGAGCATTAAACCCATAATCTGAAATCTAAAATCCAAAATCTATGTTAGGTACTTGGGAAATTATACTGATAGCACTTGTCATTCTTCTCCTATTCGGAGGTAAGAAGATCCCGGAACTTATGAAGGGTATCGGCAAAGGCATGCGCTCGTTCCGCCAAGGCATGGAAGGCAAGGACGATAAGGAGGAAACAACAGAAAACAAATGAGGCAGTACGCATTAGGGATCGACCTGGGCGGCACAGGCACCAAGTTTGGCTTGGTTGACGAAGACGGACAGGTCCTTCGCAGTGATTCAATCCCCACGCAGCAATATCCTGACATCGTGGAGTATTGCGATGTGCTTTGCGCCGGTCTCAAACGTCTGGTCGAGGCTGAAGGACTGACGATGGGTGATCTCGCAGGTATAGGCTGCGGTGCACCCGATGCGAATTTCTACACCGGCTGCATCGAGCAGGCTACCAATCTGCCCTGGAAAGGCGTAGTGCCGCTGGCAAAACTTATCAGTGAGCGGATGGGGGTCAAATGTACCGTTACCAACGATGCCAATGCTGCCGCGCAAGGGGAGATGATTTACGGTTCGGCTCGTGGTATGAAGAACTTTATCGTCATCACACTCGGCACGGGTGTAGGCTCGGGGATAGTAACCGACGGCAAACTGCTGTATGGTCATGACGGCTTTGCGGGCGAACTGGGGCATTGCAAGGTCGATTACTCGGGCAACGGACGGCTCTGCGGATGCGGACAGCGGGGATGTATCGAGGCGTATGCTTCCGCTACAGGTGTAGCGCGCACCGCCATGGAGATCATAACCGCCACAACGCAACCCACACTGCTCAGGCAACTGCCGGACATCGACCATATCACGTCAAAAGATGTATTCAACGCTGCCGAGCAGGGAGATCTCGTCGCCAAACAGATATTCGACTATACAGGACATCTGCTCGGCATGAAGATGGCGGATTATGTGCACTTCTCCAGCCCGGAGGCTATTATCCTCTTCGGCGGCCTGACCAAGTCCGGTCATTGGATCATGGATCCTATCCGCGAGGCGTTCGAGCAGAATCTGATGCCGCTTTGGAAGGGAAAGATTCCCGTATACGTGTCCATCCTCAAGGATAGCGATGCAGCTATCCTCGGTGCCGCATCATTGGTGTGGTGATTGTGTTATTGATACACAAGAGGGATTAGATTTTGTTCGGCTACGATACAGCAGTCATCTCCGGTGCAGAGAAGGGACTGGAGAAGTTCTTCTCACGATATAACACCAGTCATGCGTTCGTTTATGCAATGTATGGCGTGACAAGCAAGCTATAGCCTGAATCTTTATTCGTTTATCACGATAGTCAAAAACCCCGTTGCATTCATATGCAGCGGGGTTTAGGGTATATGCTAATATACCCATATTATGACTGACCCACTTACCCAAACTGAGCTCATGGTTATCGACTATGAGTTCAAGCGTACTATGCGCGAATTATCCAAAATCATTCCCTCTATTGATCCTATCGATTACCGTCGATTAACCTATTTGCTCATCGAGACGCGACGTGCAGCGTACAAAGAGGCACGCGTCAAACGAACACTCGGTAACCTGCTCAACGATTTCGGCATCAGCGACGATACCTACTACGATTGGCGACTAAGATGGTATCGCTTCCTGCCTGAACATATAAAAAATCTTGTTAAATAATTCTCTGAAAATCAGAGTTTTTTCTTGTTTCTTTGTCGTACCTTTGTGCCATAATTTCTAAAACCCTACAATTATGGCAAAACAAAGATTAAGATGGGATCTTATCCCAAAAGATGACAACAACATCGTCCGCGTCGCAGATATCGGACTCACGCTCCGTCCCTGCGTACGCGGCATCGACCAACAAGGTAACGTCGTGCGCACACTCTATTGCACCCGCAACGGACAGTTCTTCGTCCCCGAAAGAGGCTGGCATCAGCAGCAACCGAACTACACGCCTAACAAGCCCAGTCTCAAAGACAGACGGAGTCATTCAGCGTACCCTATCATGCGGAATTTTGGTGGTAAGTTGTGCCATCACCTTATTGCCGTATCATGGCACGGACCGCGCCCTGACGGCTATGAGTGTGATCACATCAACGGCAATGTCCTCGACTGCCGCGCCTCCAACCTCCAATGGGTCACACCTGCTGTTAACCACTGCAGGGCATGTATCCTGCGTCGCTTGCGCAAGGAGGGAATAGATCCCGCGACACGTACAACGGAAGAACTTCTCACATTGTTTAATCGTAATAACGTTGCCGGTGACGTTTATGCCGGAGAATAATATGAAAGCAATCAATTTATCCGCAGCCCTCATCGCTGCCAACGATGTAACCACCACCCAAGCCGACGCCCTCGTCGAGACCTCCATCCTCAAGCAGCTCGTCGAGTCATGCAAAGCACGCATCGAGCAACTCGACCCCGAAGCCAAGATCCTTGCCGAAAAAACGCTCTCCGAGCTTGGCGAGAACTCCGGCATGTTCACCCACCGGGGACATCACTACACGCTCGACGCCGTCCCCGTCTTCGACCTCATAGGCAACCCCAACAAGTACAACACCGCCGAGGCTGCGACCTACCGCCGCAAAGCACGTGAGCAGCAAAACCTGAAAAAGCAATCGGCAATGCTGACCAAAGAGATGAAAAACATCATGGATGCCTATCCCGGCAATCACCCCAACCTCGCGCCCGACGCCCTCAAGCGCACCCTCAAGTGCCTCGATTAGCGCAGCGGTGCTCCTGTCCAGGGAGGAAAAGAAAAACAACAAAGAAAAAAGAACCAAAAAAGAAAATAAAAAAAG
>CALZOG010000015.1 GCA_945827635.1 uncultured Bacteroidales bacterium | reverse complement strand
TGGACATTTGAAGGAGTAAGTGCGCCGCGCGAGTCCGCAGGGCGGACATAGAACTCCTTAAAGCCGACACATACGAGACACATACGGAACGATACAGGGGGCAAAAACAGCCCCCTTTATCATTCTAATTCTTAATAAACGCACATTTCTATTCTGCCAGATTGACAGCATAATACCGTACTCTGCCTTGCGGTGTACATCCCGTGATAAACAGCACGAGGTCACGCTCGGAGGCGGAGTTGGTTTAGGAAAAGTCAGTATGTTATCAATATAATGAAACGTACAGACGGGCAGCTGCGATGCGTAATTTTTTTAGATTGTATACGACAATTTGCAGATTTTAGCTGGACTGTAGTGAAAAAAATACGCTATTTCTTGCTAATGTCATGCAAAAATTGTAAATTTGTAGAAAATTTGAGCAGCAATGAAAAGAAATCTGTGTTTTCTGCTTTGGATCATGTGCTCTTTACCTATGATGGCACAAGGTGCAGCGGACCGGCCTATCACGGTGATTGCTGAGATTTCCGACAACAGCGGCGATATGTCGCTGGCTCTGTTTGACATGCCGGAGGAAACGACACACCACTACTACCTCTGCGTAGGCGCATTAGGTATTGGCGACGATTTTGTGCAGGTGAACATCGATCCTGTCAGCCAGCTGTTCCTCGACCTCGGCACGGACCTGGCATCCGCACAAGCTACGCTTGATTCGTATGCCGCCTTGGCAAAAGAGCCTACGGGCACAAGACGGGAGGCTATTGGCATTTTGGCAATCGGAAGTCCCGCAAACGGCACTCCTGAAATGATCAGCATGACCGCCCGGCAATCGTTCTTATCCAAAGCGGTAGAGTTCAGCTTGCAACGCAACGATTATAAGCTCGCGACATATGTGCAACGAAGCGATCTGAACTCTATAATCTTTAACATAAAGCTTCAACGAAAAATGTATCCCAACGGGTAGGGGAACGGACACAAAAAAAGCAGCGATTACTCGTTGCTCGTGAACCAGCTGGGGCTCGAACCCAGGACCCCATCCTTAAAAGGGATGTGCTCTACCTGCTGAGCTACTGATTCGCGCGTTCGACAAACTTCGCTTCCAGATTTTGCCAAAGCGGCTACAAAGGTACAACAAATATTCGGTATATCCAAATTATTGGGTGAAATAGCTGATAAAATTAATGATATTTATGGATTTTGCAAACTATACACGTCGAAAGACAAGTACAACTCACGTCGGGAAACTGGATATAGGTAGTGATTACCCCATCCGAATACAAACGATGGCAAACACCTCGACCAACGATATCGAGGGCAGTGTGGCGCAGGCGTTGCGTTGCCGCGAGGCAGGAGCTGAACTGTTGCGGTTCACCACGCAGGGCGTGCGCGAGGTGGAGAGCCTCAAGCAGATACATGCGCTGCTCGCGCCGCAGGTTGGCGACAGCCTGCCGCTGGTGGCGGATGTACATTTTCAGGCGAACGTGGCGGACGAAGCTGCGAAGGTAGTGGAGAAAGTGCGCGTGAACCCGGGTAACTATATCGATCCCGCGCGTAAGTTCAAGCATATTGACTATACCGATGCGGAGTACGCCGCCGAGCTTCAGCGGTTACGCGAGCGGTTTACGGCATTTCTGGCAATATGCCGCGAGCACCATACAGCAGTGCGTCTGGGCGTGAACCACGGCAGTCTGAGTGACCGGATCATGTCGCGCTACGGCGATACGCCGGCAGGGATGGTGGAGAGCGTGATGGAGTTTCTGCGTGTGGCGGTGAGCGAGCAGTTCACGGATATAGTGATCTCGATCAAAGCGTCGAACACCCGTGTGATGGTCGATACGGTGCGTCTGCTGGTGAAGCAGATGGATAAGGAGCAGATGGCTTTTCCCTTGCACCTGGGTGTGACGGAAGCCGGCGAGGGCGAGGACGGTCGTGTGAAGTCTGCCGTAGGCATAGGCGCGCTGCTCGCCGAGGGTATAGGCGATACGATACGTGTGTCGCTATCCGAGGCACCCGAAGCGGAGATACCTGTGGCACGCGCGTTGCGCGACTACTTTGCCGACCCGCAATCGGCGCGATACACCTGCGCGACATGCGAGGTGAAGGGTGGAGTGGTGTGCTACGCCTCCGAGGTAAGCGATTGGAGTCTGTTCGCCTTGCATGCTGCGGCTGAATGCGGACGACTGTTGTGGGCGAACGATGCCAAGCAGATTGAACTGCACAACCCGCACTTCAGCGCCGAGGGGCTGGAGCGCTTGAGCAAAGATATATTGCAGGCGGCAGGTGTGATGCGCTACAAGACGGAGTTTGTGTCGTGCCCGGGTTGCGGACGTACACTCTTCGGCTTGGAAGAGACGATAGCCGCTATCAAGGCGGCGTTCCGCGAGGCGGAGAAAGAGCACCCGTACCTGCGTACGCTGAAGATAGGCGTGATGGGCTGCATAGTGAACGGACCGGGCGAGATGGCGGATGCCGATTACGGCTACGTAGGCGCAGCACGCGGCAAGGTCAGCCTGTACAAAGGCAAGACATGCATCCGCATGAATATCCCACAGGAGCAAGCGGTGCAGGAGTTGATTGAGTTTGTCGAGAGCGAAGTTGAGAGTTCTTATCTCGGCGAGCCTCGAACGATCGGCTAAAGCCGTATGGAGCGTTTAGCGTTGAGCGAAGTTTTAAGTTGAGAGTTTAGTGTTTAATGATAATGAAAAATATGAAACGAATAGGAGTATTATTGATAAGTATGTGCTTGTGCGTGGGTGCATGGGCGCGGGGTGAACGGCAGACCGTAGTGTTTGACGTGGATATACATTGCCAAGGCTGCATCACGAAGATTGAGAAGAATATAGCCTTTGAGCGTGGTGTCAAAGATATGGAGTGCAGTCTGGAAGACAGTACGGTAACCATCGTGTTTGACCCGAGCAAGACGAGTGTCGAGCAGTTGCAGGCGGCGTTTGCGAAGATCAACAAGACCGCCAAGGTGCATACCGATCAGCGGGCTGCCGTGCAGGAGAATGATGTGGATGCCCAATCCGGCGCAACCACAATGGAAAGTAAAAATTGAAAGCTGAAAGACTATTGACTTTCGACTATTGACTTTCGACTTTCGACTATTGACTTTCGACTTTCGACTATTGACTTTCGACTTTCGACTAAAATATACATAACATGATACTAATTGCAGATTCGGGGTCAACGAAGACCCATTGGTGTTTGCTCACGGCTTCGGGACAGAAGTCGGAGTTCATGACAGAAGGGATTAACCCGTTCTTTCTGACACAAGAGCAGATCAGGCAGAACGTAGCCGACCAGTTGTTGCCGCAGATGGGACAACTGCTATGGGTAGGTTCGGTGAGAAAGATCTACTTCTACGGCGCAGGTTGCACTCCGGAGAAATCTCCGCTGGTACATGATGCGTTAACGGCTGTGTTCCGACATGCGGAAACCGAGGTGTATTCGGATATGATGGGTGCGGCACGAGCCTTGCTGCAGCACAACGAGGGCGTGGCGTGCATATTGGGTACGGGTTCGAACTCCTGCCTGTACGACGGCAAGAAGTTCGTCAAGAACGTGCCTGCGCTCGGATTTATCCTGGGTGACGAAGGCTCGGGTGCCGTGTTAGGCAAGCGGCTGGTGGCGGACCTGCTGAAGAACCAGTTGACGGAAGATCTGAAAGAGACGTTTTTGCGCGAGTTTAACCTCACGCAGGCAGAGATTATCGATCGCGTATACCGCCAGCCTTTCCCGAACAGGTTCTTGGCATCGCTGAGTAAGTTCTGCGCCGATCATATCGGTAACGCTATGATTCACGAACTGGTGTACAGTCACTTCCAGACCTTTGTGACGCGCATACTGAAGCAATATCCGTCTGTGCCGGTAGGGTTCGTTGGGTCGATAGCATATTACTACCGCGACGTGCTGGAGCGTGTGCTGGCTGACAACCATATCCAGCTTGCCACGATCGTCAAGAGCCCGATGGACGGACTGATAGCGTACCACCGCGGCGATGTTCAACCGACCATGTGACAAGAAAAAAGGCTGCCCATCGGCAGCCTTTTGTCGTCTGTGCAAGCACAACCTTACTTCACGCGGCGCTCGGGAATACGGGCTTTCTTACCGGTGAGATTACGCAGGTAATACAGTTTGGCGCGGCGCACCTTGCCATACTTGTTGATGGTGATTGACTCGATGAACGGTGAGTCCATAGGGAAGATACGCTCTACGCCTACGTTACCCGACATCTTGCGAACCGTGAAGCGCTTCTTATCCTCGCTGCCGTGGATAGCGATTACATCGCCACGGAACTCCTGAATACGCTCCTTGTTACCTTCTTTAATACGATAAGCCACTGTGATCTGGTCACCGGCCTTGAATGCAGGAAACTCTTTCTTCTCACCTGCAAATGCTTGCTCAGCAATCTTAATCAAATCCATAATTCTGTACAATATCACATTGTTTGGCAGAGGTATATACTACTGTTCGGTCGCGTTGTGAGTCGGTAATGATAACCATATTAGGCGCGCACCTATCTATTCGCCAGAGACCTCTGTCGGATTGGAGCGTAAAGATACAACAATTCTTTGACATTTGCAAGCGTTTGACAAAAAAAATCACGTTTTCTATGCCGAAAGGTATTTTTTGTAATGCTGATTTGCCTGTCAGGCTGGGTAACTTTCACATTGTAACAAAATGTTGGTTTTGACTGACATTTTGTTACTTTTCAGCATGCGCACCTGTCAGTTTGTAAACAGCAGTTTTCAAAATATGCGAATTTTATGCTATAAAACATGTTTTTTCGCAAATAATTTGCATATATGCGTAAATTGTAGTACCTTTGCATCGTGTTTTTCATGGTATTAGATTTAAGGTTAATGAAGATTGGGTTGCCGGGAGGCAATCCTTCTTTTTTTGTATATACCGATAAATAACTCGAACACTATCGATATTCCCCCGATATTCCCTCGATAAAACCCCGATGGAACGGAACGTTTTTATGTGTGTGTTGAGATTGCATTTTCGTGGAAAATATGGAATAATTGCTTTATTTTGCAAAAAAAATGCTTCAAGTCTTGCAAATCTGCTAAATTTTTTGTAACTTTGTGGGCTTTTTATGTGAGCAGACATGGATTACCGATATTTGAATACCATAAATTCCCCATCTGACCTGAAGGCGTTGCCCCGTGAGGCGTTGCCTGAGGTGTGTGCCGAGTTGCGTGATTTTATCGTTAGCGAGCTCAGCCATAACCCCGGTCATCTGGGTTCGTCGCTGGGCGTGATAGAGTTGACGGTAGCGTTACACTATGTGTTCGACACGCCGTACGACCGTTTGGTGTGGGATGTAGGTCACCAGGCATACGCCCACAAGATCATCACCGGCCGTCGCGACGCGTTCCACACCAACCGTCAGTTCGGCGGATTGGCACCATTCCCCACACCCGCCGAGAGCGAGTATGACACGTGCGTATCCGGTCACGCAAGCAACAGTATATCCGTAGCATTAGGTATGCAGGTGGCTGACAGCCTGCTGCCCGAATCGGGTGCAGAAGGTTCGTCTGCCAACCGGCGGCGGAAGGTGGTTGCCGTGATTGGCGATGGAGCGATGACTGGCGGTCTGGCGTTCGAGGGACTGAACAACGCCTCGATGGATAAGAACGATCTGCTGATCGTGCTCAACGACAACAACATGGCCATCGACCCTATCAAGGGCGGGTTCACGCAGTACCTGGTGGATCTGACCACCTCACCGCGGTACAACAAACTGCGCTGGTGGGGTTATCAGGCGTTGGTGAAACTGCACCTTATGTCCGACCGCAAGCGCGCCAAGTTGCTGCGGTTCAACAACAACCTCAAGACAACTCTTACCAAGCAGCCCAATAATATCTTCCAGGGCTTGAATATCCGTTACTTCGGTCCGTCAGACGGTCACGATGTGATAGGGTTGGTGCGCATACTGAGCGAGATCAAGAACTACAAAGGTCCGAAGGTGCTGCATATCGTTACGCAGAAAGGCAAGGGTTATGCGCCCGCCGAGGCTGACCAGACTGTTTGGCATGCTCCCGGCGAGTTTGACGTGGAGACGGGCGAGCGGTTTGCAGACAAGCAATCTCTCAACTCCCAACCCGCAACTCCCACCTCTCCGCTGTGGCAGGAGGTGTTCGGGCAGACCTTGCTCGAGCTGGCGGAGCAAGACAAGCGTATAATGGGTGTCACACCTGCAATGCCCTCCGGCTGCTCTATGACCATCATGCAGAAGCAGTTGCCCGAGCGCGTGTTCGACGTCGGTATAGCCGAGGGGCACGCCGTGACGTTCAGCGCCGGTCTAGCAAAAGAGGGTGCCGTGCCGTTCTGTAATATTTATTCATCGTTCCTGCAACGGGCGTACGACAATATCATCCATGACGTAGCGATAGGCAAGATGCACGTGGTGTTCTGCATCGATCGTGCCGGTATAGTGGGCAACGACGGAGCGACGCATCACGGTCTGCTGGATCTGGCGTATCTGCGTCCCATACCTAACATCCGTATCGCCGCACCGATGACCGCAACCGACCTTCGGCAAATGATGGCAATGGCGGTTGATATGGAAGGTCCGATAGCCATCCGCTATCCGCGTGGCAGGAGCAAGGACCGCGAGTTGCCGCCGGTAGAGTGCGGCAAGGCGGTGTGCTTGAGAGACCGTTTCACTGAAGGAGCAAAGACCGTTTCACTGAAAGAGCAAAGACGAGTGTGCGTCCTATCTATCGGCGCCATAGGTAACACGGTAGAAGAGGCGCTCAACTCCCGCAACGAACTGGGCGGAGTGGGGCATTACAACATGCGTTGGCTCAAGCCGCTGGATACCGAAACGGTCTGCACCGTGGCGGAGAACTACGATACGATCGTTACGGTGGAGGACGGAATGATCAGTGGCGGTTTGGGTAGCGCGGTACTGGAGACTATAGATACACGCAAGGTGCGCGTGGTGCGTCTGGGTGTGGACGACCGGTTCGTTACCCACGGCAGTACGGCTGAACTGATGCACATGCTCGGTCTCGATGCCGAAGGAATTGCGGAATCATTGATAAAGTTGAGAGTTGAGTGTTGAGCGTTGAGAGAAGTTATGAGTTAGAAGTTGTAAGTTAACTATAAACTCTAAACTTTTTCAACTATTCTAAACAAAATAAATTATGCGAGTAATCATTGTAGGAGCAGGCGAGGTAGGCACGCACTTGGCTAAACTGCTGTCGCGTGAGGATATAGATATCAGTCTGATGGACGAACGTGCCGACCTCTTGGAGGGTCTGGATGCCGACTATGATCTGCTGACGAAGGTAGGTGTGCCGACATCGATACATGACCTGGAGGAGATAGGCGTGCGCGACGTTGATCTGTTTGTAGCCGTTACTCCGTCAGAGACGGAGAACATGACCGCCTGCCTGATTGCCAACCAGTTAGGGGCACAAAAGACCTTAGCCCGCATTGACAACTACGAGTACCTGCTGCCGGAGAACAAACGGTTCTTCGAGCACATGGGTCTGAACCACCTCATCTACCCCGAGGTGCTGGCGGCGCAGGAGATTTGCGAGTCGCTCAGGAAGAACTGGTTGCGCTACCACATAACGCTATGCAACGGGCAACTGGACCTGTGCGTCGTGAAGATCCGCGAGGGTGCACCCATGGTAGGCAAGCAGTTTATGTCAGGATTCTTCGCCCACGGCAATTACCGTATAGTAGCTATCAAGCGCGGATTGGAAACAATCATCCCGAGCGGCACGGACTGTGTGGAGGTAGGTGACATGATCTATGCCGTGTGCACGCGCGAGAACATGTCCGTGCTTCGCAAGGAGGCAGGCAAGAGCGAGCGGGAGATCAACAATATCATCTTCTTCGGCGGGAGCAAGATCGCCCAGAAAGCCGTTATGTCGCTGCCCGAAGGCAAGAACATCAAGGTGCTTGAGGCGGACCGCGAACTATGTGAACGCTTGTCGGAGAAGTTGGGCGATGCCCTGATCATCCACGCCGACGGTAGCGACATGAGTGTGCTGAAGGAGGAGGGTATAGAGGACGCCGACGCCTTTGTAGCCGTTACCAACCGCAGCGAGGCGAACATCTTTGCCTGCCTGGCAGCACGGCGGTTTGGCGTGCGCAAGACGATAGCCGAGATAGAGAACATGGATTATATCAACATGGCAGAACAGCTGGAGGTCGGTGCTATGCTCAACAAGAAGACTATCACCGCCAGCTACATCTACCGCCTGCTGATGAAAGCGAGTGTGCAGAACGTACAGCACCTGACGGCTGCCGATGCCGAGGTGGTCGAGTTCGTAGTGGCGGAGGATAGCCGCATCACGCGGGATATGATCAAGAACATGCGTCTGCCTGTCGAGTGCAACATCGGCGCGCTCGTGCGTGCCGGCGAAGGCATATTGGTGAACGGCGATACCCGGCTCCTGCCCGGCGATCAGGTGGTGGTGTTCTGCAAGAGTAATAACCTGCAGCGGGTGGAGAAATACTTTAAGTAACCCGCCAATCGCAACATACAGATGACCAAGACATTTAACTGGAAGATTGTAGCTCGCACCTATGGTGCTCTGCTGCTGATTGAGGCGCTGTTTATGGCAGTACCTACGGTAGCGGCGTACCTGTACGGCGATGCCGATGGCGGTGCGTTTGCCGTGAGCACGCTGCTCACCCTCGTAGCCGGATGGATAGCGATGCGCGTGGGCAGGAATGCGCAACGGCGTGTGAGCGAACGGGAGGGGTACCTGATTGTGGCGCTGGTGTGGATCGTGTTCTCGCTGTTCGGCATGTTGCCGTTCTATCTGTCCGGTGCGCTGGATACGATCACCGACAGTTGGTTTGAGACCATGTCGGGATTCTCCACTACGGGCTATTCGGTGATTGAAAATGTCGAGGTGCAGTCGCATGCTATCTTGCTGTGGCGCGCTATGTGCCAGTGGCTGTGAGGTATGGGAATCATCGTGCTGAGTGTGGCTATACTGCCTATGTCCGGATTGGGCGGCATGCAGTTGTACGCTGCAGAGGTTACGGGCGTCAGTTACGAAAAACTCTCGCCGCGAATCAACGACACCGCAAGGTTGCTGTGGGGTACGTATGTGCTGCTCACAATCATCGAGACGTTCATGCTCAAGTTCTTCGGCATGGATATGTTCGATGCCGTCTGTCACTCAATGTCTACAGTGGCTACCGGCGGATTCTCTACCAAGAACACGTCACTGATGGACTATAGCCCTGCTATCCAATATACGGTAGCAGTGTTTATGATGCTGTCAGGTATCAACTTTGCGCAGATCATCTATTTCATGCGTGGCAAGCCGGAGAAACTCTACCGCGATGAAGAGACCCGCTGGTATGTGGGTGCAGTGCTTGTTTGCACGGTCGTACTGACTTTGGGCCTGTTTGTCTATTACACATGGATTGCTCCCGCCGAATATCTGCCGCGTCTGTTGGATGCCAATGTGGTTAAGGGCTATGCCGTCCATGCCGAATGGGCATTCCGCAACGCATTCTTTACCACCTGTTCCGTTATCACCAGTACAGGCTTTGCTTCGGCTGACTATATGCTCTGGTCCAAACTGCTTTGGGTATTTGTGTTCCTGATGATGTTTATGGGTGGCGCCTCGGGTAGTACCGCCGGTGGTATCAAGTGGGTGCGTATAGCCATTTTTGCCAAGAATGCCAAGGCTGAATTGTACCGCCGTATCCACCCGAACGCCGTGTTGCCCATCCGCTTCAACGGACATCCGCTCTCGCAGTCGGTAATCAACAATGTTATGGCATTCATGTTTTTTTACATAGCGATTATCGTTATAGCCATGTTTATCTTCATCGCCTGCGGTATATCGCCTGGCGAGGCGTTTGCTACAGCCGTCAGCGGCATGGGTAATGTGGGCGTGAGCATCGGACAGTACGGCCCGTCGGGTAACTACGCCAACTTCCCGATTGTAGCCAAATGGGTAATGACCGTGGTCATGCTCATCGGACGTCTGGAGATTTTCACGGTGTTGCTGCTGTTCTCACCCGTGTTGTGGAAGAAATAGAGAATAGACCGCTGCGCTGAAAGAAGAAAGACAATCAATGAAACCGCACCAGATACTACTCTGCATACTCAGTACGTTCATCGTCCTTGGGGCGGTGTGCGCTGTGTTTGCCGGCAGAAGTACAGTGGTGCGTGTACCTACGCTGGCATCCGTGCTCGGACTGTCGGCTGCAACCTGTGCTGCTGATAGCATGCTCGCAGCCGAATATGCAGTTGCCGACGGAGCGGTTACTGCTGACTCGACGGCTGTTGCTGTCGCGTCAGATACAACGGGCACTCCTGCTCCCTCCGACACCATGGCAGCGCCTGCCGTTGCACCCAAGCCGGTAGAGTTGCCACAATCCTTGCCACAGACCAAGTTGCATCTTCCTACGTTCTATGCAGCCCTGCAGACCTCTGCAGCGCGGTCGGTGCGCATTGTGCACTACGGCGATTCGCAGATCGAGGAGGATCGTATATCCATGATTCTTCGCCGCAGGCTGCAGGATCGTTTTGGCGGCGGAGGGGTAGGTCTGTTGCCTATGGTGCAGACTATCCCGACCTATACCGCCAAGCAGAGCCTGGAGCAGGATGGTCGCGAAGTACCCAATACCTTTGTTCGCCGCTATCTGGCGTACGGTCCGTCGTCCATGCGTCTGAAGGGTAGTAATGCGTATGGTCCTATGGCGCAAGTGACGTATGTGACCGAGCCTGTGGATGTACAGATTGAGTTGTTGCGCGACCGTGTGCCGACATACGATTACGACCGAATACGCGTGTTCTGCTCCGATAGCGTGACTGTCCGTCTCGTGCCGGACTCGCTGGAGCATGCGCGGCGTGTGATGGGTGCCCCGCTCAACGATTCGACACCTTCCGCCGAACCTATGAGGCAGGAGATGATTGTATTGGCAACGCCCCAGCGCAGCACAACCCTGCAGATGGGCGGCAAGGGATACGTGTATGGCATATCTCTGGAGACGGCTACGGGTGTGCAGGTGGATAATATACCTATGCGCGGTGCTGCCGGCACGAACTTCACCGCGATGTCCCGCGGGCATTTTGCTTCCTATTTTCGCAATACGCATACAGAATTGGTTATCATGCAGTTCGGTGGCAATGCTATGCCTTCCATACGTTCGCGTGCGGCGGTGGAGAAATATGTGGAGTCAATGCGCCAGCAGATCCGCTACATGATGTCTGCAGCGGGCGAGGCGTCGCTGTTGTTCATCGGTCCGTCGGATATGATCACCACGGTGGAGGGCGAGCAGATGTCGTACCCTATGTTGCCATATCTGGATCAGGCGCTGGCGGCGATGGTTGCGGAGCAGGGTGGTGCGTACTACTCGCTGTTCCGGCTGATGGGCGGTGCAGGCAGTATGTTCAGTTGGCGCGACAAGGGATTAGCGGGCGAAGATATGATCCACTTCACGCGTGCCGGAGCGAAGAAGGTGGGCGAGATGCTCGCTAAGCAGTTGCTGGAGGACTATGATAGTGTAGTCGAAAGCCAAGATACTATAGTCCAATAGCCTAATGTTTGATTTTCTCAAATATGACCCTACACAGCCGTTGCTGTTCACCCAGTTCTACTTCTGGGCGTTCTTCGCAATCGTGTATGCCGGCTTCACGCTGATCATGCAGTGGGGAAGTGTAGTCGAAAGTCGAAAGTCGAGAGTCAAAAGCCACTCGTCTCTTTCACGCTTGCATGCGCGTAACATCTACCTGATGGCTGCTTCGTGGTTCTTCTACTACAAGACATCGGGTATCTTCCTGCTCATCCTGGCGTTCATCACGCTAAGCGACTGGCTGATAGGTCAGCGCATCTACCGTTCTGCATCCGCCGGCAGGCAGTCGCGCGCCAAGCTATGGCTCGCGCTGAGTGTGTGTGTTGACCTGTCGCTGCTGTTCTACTTCAAATACGCCTATTTCTTCACGAATATCTTCAACGGTCTGTTCGGCACGCAGGCAGAGGTGTTCGATATCTTCGCGTACATCGGCAATGGCTTCAGCCGCGACGGGCGGTTCATGGTGGATAGGATCATTCTGCCGGTGGGCATATCGTTCTACATCTTTCAGGTAATATCGTATTCGGTGGATATCTACCGTGGTAAGATTGCGCCGGTACGTAATCTGCTGGATTTCGGGTTCTATGTATCGTTCTTCCCGCAGTTGGTGGCTGGTCCTATCGTCCGTGCCTCGGAGTTTGTGCCGCAGTTGTACAAGCCTTTCTTCCTCACCCGCCGGCAGTTCGGCATTGCGGTGTTCTGGATATGCAACGGTCTGTTGAAGAAGATTATTCTGTCGGATTATCTGGCGGTGAACTTTATCGACCGTGTGTTTCAGAGTCCTATGTTGTTCTCGGGGTTTGAGAACTTCTTTGCCCTGCTCACCTATTCGATGCAGGTGTATGCCGACTTTTCGGGTTACACGGATATAGCTATCGGCGTGGCGCTGCTGATGGGATTCTATCTGCCCAAGAACTTCGACTCACCGTATAAGTCCCGCAACCCGCAGGAGTTCTGGCGCCGTTGGCATCAGTCGCTCTCGCGCTGGCTGAAGAGCTATGTATATATCCCGTTGGGTGGCAACCGCACCTTGTTTGGCCGGCCGGTAAGCAAACTGCTTTCGTCTAACTTCAACTCGATGCTCACGATGCTCATCGGCGGCTTGTGGCACGGTGCGAGTTGGAACTTCGTTATCTGGGGCGGATTGAACGGAGTAGGTATGATCGTCAACAAGTGTTGGCGTGCCTTGGGCGAGCATTGGCGGTATGTGCTGATGACAGCTCTGGCGGTGGCCATGGTTGTAGCGCGCCAACTGACGCGCGATACATACGCGCTCGTAAATATGGTAGAGGTATGGGTGCTTATCCTCTGGGTGGGGACATCTATATGGTATGTAGGCTGGCTGTGGGGTGTCAGGCTTCCAAGCAGCGAAACGCAAACCGTTAAACCCTCCAACCGCGTATTGCTATGGGTGGACAATGCCTGGGATGTGCTGCAGACGTTTGTGTTCATCTCGTTCACGCGTTTGTTCTTCCGTTCGGCGAGTAACCTCGACCCGGCAATCGCCAGTCGCGAAGCATGGCATACAGCCAAGCAAATGGTGCATCAGATCGGTTGTGCGTGGGATAATTCAATCATCCTGCCGTTCATCCAGGAGTATAAGTACGTCGTGCTCCTCTTCGTTGCCGGCATGATCATCCACTGGTTGCCCGAACGCTTCAAGCAGCGTTACCGTCTGGCGTTCGCAGCACTGCCTCTTCCGCTAATGGTGCTCGCTGTAGCGGTTGTGGTGCTCATCGCCTACCAATTCATCACTGCCGACATGCAACCGTTCATTTATTTCCAGTTCTGATCGGCTGAAGTTATTGTGTGTAAAAAATAACCATTGGTGTCGTTTTCCACTCTTTTGACGAGTTTTTGCACACGCGTATGCGTATTATTATGTATCTTTGCACAAGTTTTTTGAATATAACAAACAACGGAAAAACACTAACTATCGAAGAACACAAATATGGCTAATCTTTTTTCTCTTGAAGGCAAGAATGCGTGGGTTACCGGAGCATGCTACGGTATCGGTTTCGCCATTGCCAAAGCATTTGCTCAGGCAGGTGCCAGTAATATTATCTTCAACGCCCGTAGTCAGGAAGCCATCGATAAGGCTCTGGCAGACTACCATGCGGTAGGAATAAACAATGCATACGGCTACGTTTGTGATGTAACAGATGAATCGGCAGTCAAGGCACTGGTGGATCGCATCCACGCCGAGGTTGGTCAGATAGATATACTCGTCAACAATGCCGGGATTATTAAACGGATACCGATGCACGAGATGAAGCGGTCGGAGTTCCAGCAGGTGATTGACATCGACCTTGTGGCACCGTATATTGTCAGCGCAGCCGTTCTGCCCGAGATGATGGAGCGCCGCGAGGGAAAGATCATCAACATCTGCTCAATGATGTCCGAACTTGGGCGTGAGACGGTCAGTGCATACGCCGCTGCCAAGGGAGGACTGAAGATGCTGACGCGAAACATCTGCTCGGAGTACGGCGGCTATAACATCCAGTGCAACGGCCTCGGCCCGGGATATATAGCTACTCCGCAGACTGCTCCGCTCCGTGAGCGTCAGGCAGACGGCAGTCGTCACCCCTTCGATTCGTTCATCTGCGCCAAGACACCTGCAGGTCGCTGGCTCGACCCTGAAGAGCTCGGCGGACCTGCCGTGTTCCTTGCCAGCCACGCCTCCGATGCGGTAAATGGTCATATCCTGTACGTGGACGGAGGCATACTTGCCTACATCGGCAAACAGCCGGAATAAACTTCGAAATCTCGATATCTCGAACTCGCGAAAAACAATGAAGAAAATATTATTTTTTCTCATGGCATTGACCTTAGTCGGCTGTGCGCCTAAAGAGCAGCAGCCGAAGGTATATGGTCGCTACGTTCCCGAGCGCAAGGATGATTTTGCTTGGGAAAACGAGTACGCCGCGTTCCGCATGTATGGTCCGGCACTGCTGCCCGAAAACCCCTCCAACGGCATTGATCTATGGCTGAAGAACAGTCCGGCACTGGTCATCGACACGATGTACGGACGCGAACTGAAAGACCATCGTCCTTACCATATCAACTACGACGGCAACCTCGACTGCTACAAGGTAGCCCATACCTGCGGTGCTGGCGGACTCGTTGTACTAACAGCTGATGGCGAAGGAACGAATGGCGAAGGTTATCGGACTTGGATAGGGGGACCTTACGACCGCTGGGAGATTCTGGAGCAAAAGCCCGACCGTTTCGTGTTCCGCTTGGAATACGACAGTCTGCTCGTAGCCGGCCAAATATTCCATGAGTCACTCACCATCACCGCAGAAGCAGGACAGTTGCAGAATAAAGCGGAAGTGGTGCTTACGAGTGCTCAGCCGTCAGCGACCGGCAGTCAACTTTTAGCAGGTGGTGGAATCTATCTGCATGACACGGTGGATTACTACATGACGATACCGGAGGTTGGGTATGTCTTGTATGAGGAAGATGCGCTAAGCGACAAACAGGCGGCACAGATGAACTACGAATACAACGGCAGTACCAGTCAGGGACGCATCCAGATCTCTGTAAAAACGCCCGGCGCCACGCTGACGGATATCGTGGACGGTAACTTAGTTGCCGTCAGACCCTATGAACTCGGCGACACGCTCACCTATTATTTTGGTGCAACATGGAGCAAGTGGCATCCTGAAAACTGATTACTAATAACTAAAAACAGATAACTTTAAGACAATGAAAACAAATTACGAACTGCGTTATGCGTCCAACCCGATGGATGTCAAATCGTACGATACAACGCGTCTGCGTCGTGACTTTCTTATCGAGCGCGTGTTTGCGCCCGATGAGGTGAACATGGTCTATTCGATGTACGACCGCATGATCGTTGGTGGAGCAATGCCCGTGAACGAGAGTCTGCTGCTGGAGGCCATCGACCCGCTGAAAGCACCATTCTTCCTCACCCGCCGCGAGATGGGTATCTTCAACGTGGGCGGCAAGGGTCGCGTACTGGCAGGCGACAAGGTTTATGAGCTGGACTACAAGCAGGCTCTTTATCTCGGTCGCGGCGATCGCGAGGTGAAGTTCGAGAGCATTGATGCCAACAAACCTGCACTGTTCTATTTCAACTCCACCACAGCGCATTGCACGTATCCCGACAAACTGGTCACCAAAGATAATGCCGTTGTAGCCCACATGGGTAGCCTGGAGATGAGCAACGAGCGTGATATCAACAAGATGCTCGTCAATCAGGTGCTGCCTACCTGCCAGCTGCAGATGGGTATGACCGAGCTTGCTCCTGGCAGCGTATGGAACACGATGCCTGCGCACGTTCACAGCCGCCGTATGGAGGCATACTTCTACTTCGAAGTGCCCGATGATCAGGCTGTATGCCACTTCATGGGCGAGGTGGAGGAGACACGTCATATCTGGATGCGTGGCAACCAGGCGGTGCTCTCACCCGAGTGGTCCATCCACTCCGCTGCCGCTACCCACAACTACACCTTCATCTGGGGTATGGGCGGCGAGAACCTCGACTACGGTGACCAGGATTTCAGCAAGATAACTGATCTCAAATAACTGATAGAATAATAAGATAACAAAATACTAATTATGGCAAAGTTCGATAAAATTGCAGTGCTTGCAAAGATCAAAGCTGCACCAATGGTACCGGTGTTCTACCACAAAGATTTGGAAGTTTGTAAGAACGTCGTTAAGGCATGTTACGATGGTGGTGTTCGCGCCTTTGAGTTCACCAACCGCGGTGATTTCGCGCATGAGGTGTTCGGTCCGCTGGTGAAGTGGGCAGCCGTGGAGTGCCCCGACCTGGCGTTGGGCGTAGGCAGCATTGTTGATCCGGCTACGGCAGCACTCTATCTTCAGTTAGGTGCATGCTTCGTTGTAGGTCCGCTGCTCAATCCCGAGATAGCACCTATATGCAATCGTCGTCTTGTGCCCTACTGCCCGGGATGCGGCTCGGTAAGCGAGGTAGGCAAGGCGCAGGAGCTGGGTTGCGACCTGACGAAACTCTTCCCCGGTGATGTCTATGGTCCGAACATGGTGAAAGGTCTTATGGCACCTATGCCTTGGTCAAAGATTATGGTGACAGGTGGCGTAGCACCTGAGAAAGAGAACCTGGAGAAGTGGTTCGCAGCAGGAGTGTTCTGCGTAGGTATGGGGTCCAAACTCTTCCCGAGCGACAAAGTGAAAGCCTGCGACTGGCAGTACATCACCGACAAGTGCTGCGAGTGCTTCGAGGTAATCGCAGCTTGCCGCAAATAAAACAAAGACCGCAGCCATCATGGCTGCAGAAAGACAAACGAAAATCATTAAATACGAAATACTATGGCAAAAAAAGCATTGAACAAATGGACGGCTCCCAAGAGCATCGCTCCCGAGCGTATTATTCAGTTTGGCGAAGGTAACTTCCTCCGCGCATTTGTTGACTGGATTGTGTGGAACATGAACGCCAAGACGAACTTCAACGGTTCGGTGGCAGTAGTTCAGCCGATTGACAAAGGTATGGTGGAGTGGCTCAACGGTCAGGACTGCCTTTATCATGTCAATCTGCAAGGTCGTCTGAAAGGCGAGGCAGTCAACTCGCTGGAGCGTATTGATGTTATCAGCCGTGCCCTGAACCCCTATAGCCAGAACTGGGCATATATGGCTCTTGCCGAGCAGCCGGAGATTCGTTTTGTTATTTCCAATACGACCGAGGCGGGTATAACGTTCGATCCGAGTTGCAAGTTTACCGATGCACCTGCCAGTGCTTATCCGGGCAAACTGGTGCAACTGCTCTTCCGCCGCTACAAGACCTTCAACGGCGACCCGACCAAAGGCTGGATCTTCATGCCGTGCGAGCTGATCTTCCTGAACGGCCATCATCTGAAAGACTGCATCCGCAAGTATATCGAACTGTGGAAAGACGATTTCGGAGCAGACTATGAAGGCTTCAAGGAGTGGTTTGAAAAATACAACTACGTATGCGCAACCCTCGTGGACCGCATCGTTCCAGGCTTCCCACGCAAGGATATAGCCGCTATTCAGGAGAAAGTCGGCTACAACGACAACCTGGTTGTACAAGCCGAGATCTTCCACCTCTGGGTGATCGAGAAACCTGAGAACATGTCTATTGCCGAACTGGAAGCCGAGTTCCCTGCTAACAAGGCAGAACTGAACGTACTCATCGCAGAGAGCGAGAAGCCCTATCACGAGCGCAAAGTAACCCTGCTGAACGGCCCGCACACCGTGCTTAGTCCTGTTTCCTACCTCAGTGGCGTGAATATCGTTCGCGATGCCTGCAACCATGAGGTCCTGGGCAAGTACATCGATATGGTGATGTTCGACGAACTGCTCGAGACTCTCAACCTGCCTAAGGACGAACTGAAAGCCTATGGCGAGTCGGTACTGGAGCGCTTCAACAACCCCTATGTCGATCATGCAGTTACATCCATCATGCTCAATTCGTTCCCGAAGTTCGAGACGCGCGACCTGCCCGGCTTGAAGACTTATCTGGAGCGCAAGGGCGAACTGCCCAAGGGACTCGTACTCGGTCTTGCCGCTATCATCAGGTACTACAAGGGCGGCGTTCGTGAAGACGGAGCTCCTATCGAGCCGAATGATGCACAGGAAATAATGGATCTGCTCAAGGAGCTTTGGGCTACCGGCGACACACGCAAAGTGGCTGAAGGTGTGCTCGGCGCAACCGATGTTATATGGAAGGAATCCAAAGAGGACCTCAACAAGATTCCGGGTCTGACCGACCTCGTTGAACTGTACCTCAATTCTATCGAAGCCATTGGTATGCTCAACACTGTTCAGGCTATGCTGGCTGTGAACAAGGTGGAGGATGTGGTTGCCAAAATCAAGAGCTTGTTTTAAATAGACCGCTAACGCTGAAAGAAGAAAGACCGCTTCGCTCAAAGTAGAAAGAGTCTTTAAGGCCACATAGTGACCGGTCTTTCATCTTTCGACTTTCGACAAATCATTATGACTAATGTCTTAAAAATCAATCCTGCCGACAATGATTACCAACGACGGCAGCTGGGGCTATACAGTAGCCAAAAAAATCTACATGAAGTTAGCAGCTGACATCACCTACACGATCCATATCCCCGATGATCTGCAAGTAACCGAGGCAACGATACGCGGATACGCCAATTACGATGATGCGGACGCAAGCATCACGATGTGGAACAACGTCTCGTATCCCGATGATACGTATTTCTTCCCGCGCACCGATGCTGAAGGCAAGAACTATATCGTATCCCACACTATCGACCACAGCGAGCAGCCTGTGACAGGCGAGCTGCCGTTCACGATCAAAGGCAAGCAGCTGTGTATATCCATCACGCTGACCTGCACACGCCGCACAAGCGGAGTAGGGAGTAGTCAGCAATCAACTGTCAGTTGCCAAAAAGTGATTCGCAACGGACAGATATTGATCCTCCGCGATGGCATTGAATATACTATTTTAGGTTCACAATTCTAATATAAACAATATGAAACCATTCATGGACAAAGATTTCCTGTTGCAGACAGAGACCGCACAGGAGTTGTATCACAATCATGCGGCTAAAATGCCCATCATCGATTACCACTGCCATCTTATCCCACAGATGGTAGCAGAGAACAAACGCTTTGAGTCGATTGCACAGATCTGGCTCATGGGTGACCACTACAAGTGGCGCGCTATGCGTTCCAACGGTGTGGACGAGCGTTTCTGTACCGGCAAGGACACCACCGACTGGCAGAAGTTCGAGAAGTGGGCAGAGACCGTTCCTTACACGTTCCGCAACCCGCTCTACCACTGGACGCATCTGGAGCTCAAGACCGCTTTCGGTATTGAGGAGCGCCTGAACCCCGAGACCGCACGTGCGATCTACGACAAGTGCAACGACCTCATCCAGAACGACCCGAAGTTCTGCCCGCAAGGACTCATGAAACACTATCATGTAGAACTCGTATGCACCACCGATGATCCTGCCGATTCGCTCGAATGGCACCAGATGCTCAAGAGTGATCCGAAGGCAGAGGTGCGTATGTTGCCTACCTGGCGTCCGGACGCAGGTATGAACATCGAAGCCGCTACATGGAAGGCTTATATCGAGAAACTCTCCGCCGTAAGCGGTATTGCAATCGCCAATTTTGGCGATTTGGTAGATGCCCTCCAGAAACGCCACGACTTCTTCGAGTCGATGGGTTGCCGCCTGTCTGACCACGGTATCGAGGAGTTCTACGACGAACCGTACACCGACGCCGAGATCAACGCGATCTTCCAGAAAGCCCTTGCAGGCAAAGAGCTCAGCGCATATGAGATCCGCCAGTACAAGCACTCTTACTTGCACGCGCAAGCAGAGATGGACTATGCTTCGGGCTGGACGCAGCAGTACCACTACGGCGCTATCCGTAACAACAACTCGAAGATGTTCGCACAACTCGGTGCTGACACCGGCTTCGACTCCATCGGCGAGTTCACGACCGCAAAGGCAATGAGCCATTTCCTCGACGAGATGAATAGCGAAGGTCATCTGGCTAAGACCATTCTCTACAACCTCAACCCGTGCGCCAACGAGGTAATCGCTACTATGCTCGGTAACTTCCAGGATGGCAGTGTTCCCGGCAAGATTCAGTTCGGTTCAGGCTGGTGGTTCCTTGATCAGAAAGACGGTATGGAGAAACAGATGATGGCTTTGTCCAACCTCGGTCTGCTCTCCCGCATGGTCGGCATGCTGACCGACAGCCGTTCGTTCCTCTCTTACCCGCGCCATGAGTATTTCCGTCGTACGCTCTGCAATGTTCTCGGCAACGACATCGAGAACGGCATGATCCCGTACACCGGCTACGAGAAAGCCCGCGTTCAACAGATGGTTGAAGACATCTGCTACAACAACGCGAAGCAGTATTTTAAATTCTGATTTAAAATCATCGTGCCTTATGGCTAAGAACGACTTCAAGTTCTAAATCGTAAATTGTTAAATCGTAAATAATTAAACATATGGCTAAAATCATTACATTAGGCGAGATAATGCTTCGCCTCAGTCCGGAAGGACAAGACCGCTTCATTCAGTCCGAGCATTTTCGTATTATCCCGGGCGGCGGTGAGGCTAACGTAGCTATTTCGTGCGCCAACTATGGTCACGAGGCTTATCTGGTAACCAAACTGCCGAAGCACGAGATCGGTCAGATTGCTGTTAACTCGCTGCGTCGTTACGGCGTAAAGGACGATTATATCGTTCGTGGCGGCGACCGCATAGGTCTGTACTACTGTGAGACCGGCGCTTCGATGCGCCCCAGCATGGTTATTTATGACCGTGCTCACAGCGCAATCGCTGAGGCTGATCCGAAGGACTTTGACTTCGATAAGATCATGGAAGGTGCAGCATGGTTCCACTGGTCGGGTATCACGCCCGCTATCTCCGACAAGGCTGCAGAGATCACCAAGCTCGCTTGCGAGGCTGCCAAGCGTCACGGCGTAACTGTATCGGTTGACTTGAACTTCCGCAAGAAACTTTGGACCAGCGAGAAAGCTATCTCCATCATGCGTCCGTTGATGCAGTACGTTGACGTATGTATCGGCAACGAGGAAGATGCCGAACTTTGCCTCGGCTTCAAGCCCGACGCAGATGTCGAAGGCGGTGAGACCAATGCCGAAGGCTACAAGGGCATCTTCGAGCAAATGATGAAAGAGTTCGGCTTCAAGTATGTTGTTTCTACACTGCGCGAGTCCTTCTCCGCTACGTTCAACGGTTGGAAAGCAATGATCTACAACGGCAAGGAGTTCTATCAGAGCAAGCGTTACGAGATCAACCCGATCATCGACCGCGTAGGCGGTGGTGACTCATTCTCCGGCGGTCTGATCCACGGTATGCTCAAGTATCCTGACAACCAGGGCGCAGCACTCGAGTTCGCTGTAGCCGCTTCGGCTCTCAAGCACACTATCAACGGCGACTTCAACCTCGTAAGCGAAGATGAGGTGCTCTCTCTCGCCGGTGGTAACGCCAACGGACGTGTACAACGCTAATCACAGACCGTTTCACTAAAAGAAAAAAGACCGCTTCGCTTAAAGAGCAAAGACTGATTAGGCTTTTATCTTTTGTCTTTGAGTGCGAAGCACGGTCTTTCGACTTATCACAAAATATAATTTTATGACAACACGTAAACTGATGACCAACTGGCGTTGGGTCATGTGTGCGATGCTTTTCTTCGCCACCACGGTTAACTACATGGACCGCCAGGTTCTGTCGTTGACCTTCAAAGAGTTTATTCAACCTGAATTCCACTGGACCGACTCCGACTACGGAACAATCACCGGTGTGTTCTCCATCGCGTATGCTATCTTCTGCTTGTTCGCCGGTAAGTTTATCGATTGGATGGGGACGAAGAAAGGTTACCTGTGGGCGATCATTGTATGGTCGCTTGGTGCTGTTATGCACGCTGGCTGCGGTTGGGTAACCGAGCAGATTGTTGGCCTGGAGAGCAAGGCAGCGCTGTTGGAGGCTACCGGAACGATCGTGAGTACGATCTCGATGGTCAGTGTCTATCTGTTCCTCTTCTGCCGTTTGATCTTAGGCCTTGGTGAAGCGGGTAACTTCCCTGCTGCTATCAAGGTGACCGCCGAATATTTCCCGAAGAAAGACCGTGCGTTCGCAACCGCTCTGTTCAACGCAGGAGCATCGGTGGGTGCACTGGCTGCTCCGGCTACTATTCCTCTGCTGGCAAAGAGCCTCGGATGGGAGTGGGCGTTCATCATTATCGGTGCGCTGGGTTTCCTCTGGGCGGGGGTATGGATCTTTGTGTATGACAAACCCGAGGAGTCCAAGCACGTGAATGAGGCTGAGTTGGAGTATATCCACCAGGATGAGACTGCTGATGCTCAAACTCAACAGTCGAAAGTCGAAAGCGAGAAACAGATGTCTTTTGGCGAGGCTTTCAAGCACAGACAGACCTGGTCGTTTGCGTTTGGCAAGTTCATGACCGATGGAGTTTGGTGGTTCTTCCTGTTCTGGGCGCCTGCATATTTCCAGGATCAGTTCGGTATCAAGGCTTCCGACCCGCAGGGTATCGCTTTGATTTTCGTGCTGTATGCTATCGTAACGGTTATCTCGCTGTTCGGCGGTTACCTGCCGAAGATCTTCGTCGAGAAGAAAGGCATGGAGCCGTACGCAGGCCGTATGCGGGCTATGCTGATCTTTGCGTTCTTCCCGCTCATGGCATTGTTTGCTCAACCGTTGGGCCGTGAATGGGGGCCGTGGGCTGTAGCTATCATCATTGGTATAGTAGGTGCCGCTCACCAGAGTTGGAGTGCAAATATCTTCTCCACTACCGGTGACATGTTCCCGAAATCGGCTGTTGCTACGATCACCGGTATAGGTGCTATGGCAGGAGGTATAGGTTCGTTCCTGATCAACAAGGGCTCAGGTGTGCTGTTCGATTACTCTGCAGGCTTAGGCGAGGCGTTCGCCTTCCTGGGCTTTACGGGTAAGGAAGCAGGTTACATGATCATCTTCTGTATCTGCGCGGTGGCTTACCTGATCGGTTGGTCGGTCATGAAAGCCTTGGTGCCCAAGTACAAACCCGTAGTGATAGACTAATCTGCACGATTTTCTATAACAAACGACTCACTCCGGTGGGTCGTTTGTTTTAGTTTTGTTTGGTAGATACACTTTTACTTATACCTTTTTTCATAAAAAAAGGAGATTTCTGCGCCCTGTAGATTTGCATTTACGGGAAATATTGTGTAACTTTACGTGTTTTTTTTGACAAATAATTTGTAGTTATATATGCTCATCGGCATTACGGGCGGCATAGGCAGCGGCAAATCTACCGTACTTCGCGTCATAGCGGAGCAGGGTTATCCTGTGTATGATTGTGATGCTCAGGCGAAGCGGATCATTGCTGAGGATCCCTCTGTCCGCCGGCAGTTGACTGCTTTGTTCGGTGCTGAGGCGTACAAGGGCGGCACGTATCAGACGCAGTACGTTGCTTCGCAGGTCTTTGCTGCCCCCGACCTTCTGGCACGGCTCAATGCCATCGTGCATCCGGCAGTCGCGCGGGATATATGTGCCTGGGCGGAGGGTCAACGTTTGGCGTTCGTTGAGTCGGCTATCCTCTTCTCGTCGGGCATCAGCCGGCTGTGTGATGCGGTGGTCTGCATCGCTGCACCCGAGGCGGTCCGCGTGGAGCGCGTCATACATCGTGCCGCCGAATGCGGTCAGACGATCACCCCGGAGCAGGTGCTTGCACGTATCCGCACCCAGCAGCACGATGAGCAGCATGCCGACCTGACAATCGTCAACGACGGCAAGACACCCGTAACCGATTTGGCAAAACAGATTATCCAATTTACACAAACTGTATGAGATATTTAGTCCGATACCTATCGCTTGTGGTCCTGCTGCTCTGTACCTCGTGTACCGTTCGCGAGCAGAAGAGCCGCTCGCAGCAGCCCGTTCAGTGTGAGGTGCTGACCGTTCAGTCGGTAGCCTCGCTGAGCACTTACTCCTATCTTGCCACCGTGCAGGAGCAGACCAACATCCCTCTTAGTCTGCCGTACGGCGGCACGGTTACCGAGGTCTGCGTCCGTCCTAACGCCAAGGTGCGCAAGGGCGACGTGTTGCTGCGCGTGGATGACACCAACGCGCGTCAGGCGCTGGCAACGGCGCGCGCCGCGTTTGCGCAAGCCGAGGATGCTATGAGCCGCACCAAGCCCCTGCACGAGAAAGGACTGATATCCGACGTGCAGATGGTTGAGTTGCAGACCAAGTTCAACCAGGCGCAAGCCGCCTGCGTAGCCGCCAACCGACAGGTGCAGCAGTGTGTGCTGACCGCACCGCTGAACGGTATAGCCGCGTTCGATGCCTTGCACGTAGGGCAGCATATAGTACCCGAAGTGCCCGTGATCACGTTGCTCGACCTGTCGGGGTTCACCGTGCTCGCGTATGTGCCGGAGGCGGAGGTCGCGGCTCTGCATACGGGGGATAGCGCACGGCTCGATATACCTGCGCTGCAAGCCGTAGGCCTGCAGGCGTGCCTGACCCGGATAGGTATGCAGGCTAACGTACTGACCCATTCATATCCCGTGGAGGCTGCCATCAGCAACCCGCCGGCGGGCTTGTTGCCGGGTATGGTGGGCACACTCAGTATCGTTCGTACGGGGCAGAGCGCTGTGGTTATACCGCAGCACTGCATCACGCTGCTGCCTGAGGGACCGGCTGTATGGACCGTAGGTGATGACTCGCGTGCCGAGCGCAGGCAGATAACCCTCGGTGCCTACCACGCCAATGGCGTTGAGGTCACCGCAGGTCTGCACAACGGCGACCGTGTGGTCGTTGCAGGCTATCAGAAACTGTATCATAACGCTGTTGTGGAGAGTAAGTGATGTACAAACGCGATCATATACAAGGCGCTCTGCGCAATCACGGTATCATCTTCTTCGTGTTCGGAGTGCTGATGGCATTCGGCATCTGGGCGCTGCCGCAGATGAGCAAGGATGAGTTCCCGCAGTTCACTATCCGTCAGGCTGTAGTGGCGGCTATCTACCCGGGCGCAACGGCAGAGGAGGTGGAGCAGCAGGTGACCGTACCGCTTGAGGCGTTCATTAATTCGTATGAGGAGGTTAACCGGCAGATGACATACTCCACCACCGAGGATGGGGTGGTGTACTGCTATGTCATGCTGCGCAACTCCATCACGTCGAAGGATCAGACCTGGGCAAAGATGCGCGCCGGACTGAACCTGCTCAAGAAGACCCAACTGCCGGCAGGCGTGGCGGATGTGGTGCTTATCGACGATTTCGGCAATACGGCATCTATCCTGCTGTCGTTGGAGAGCAACCAGCGCAGCGTGACGGAGTTGCAGCCTTACGCCGAACGGCTCACACGCCAACTGAGCGAGATTGACGCGATGGGCAAACTGAAGATCCTCGGCAGCCAGCGCGAACAGATCGTTGTCACGCTCGACCTGCCGCGTATGGCATCCTACGGACTCACGCCCTCTGCCCTGCAGGCACAACTGCTGTTGCAGGGCTTGCGTACGGTAGGCGGACAGGATGAGTCGGCAGGCGAACTCAGGGTGGATATACCGTACTCAAGCGAGTATGAGATAGCCCGCCAGATCATCCGCACCGACCCGCTCACCGGTGCCGTGCTCAGGCTGCAGGATGTAGCCAATGTCGAGCGCTGCCTGCCCAAGCCTGAACAGTTCGTCATGTGCTACAACAACGCTGAGCAAGCCGGTCTCTCTTCTGTCAGCGCCAGCGGTCTGTCAGGCGAAGCCGGTCTGTCTTCTCTCAACGCCGGCGGTCTGTCAGGCGAAGCCGGTCTGATCATCAGCATGGAGATGGAGCCCGGCAACAACATCGTTGCCTTTGGCGAGTCGGTGCAGCAGGTGCTCGATGAGGCTGCCTTGCAGTTTCCGCCCGACATACGTCTGCATCGCGTCACCGATCAGCCGAAGGTTGTGGACGACAGCGTACGCTCGTTTCTGAGAGATATACTTATATCCATCCTTGTGGTGATTGCCGTGATGCTTCTGCTCTTCCCGCTGCGCACGGCGCTGGTGGCTTGTACGGGCGTGCCGGTGTGCATAGCCATCTGTATCGGACTGATGTACATCACAGGTATCGAACTGAACACGGTCACCCTGGCGGCACTGATCTTTGTGCTGGGTATGATCGTGGATGACTCGGTGATCGTTATCGACGGATATACCAACCTGCTGGATCGCGGTTGGTCGCGTTGGTACTCGGCTACGGTCAGCACCCGGCAACTGTTCGTGCCGATGAGTCTGGCTACCTGCGCCATAGCGGGTATGTTCTTCCCGATGACCAAGATCATTACCGGTCCGCTGGGCGAGTTCGTGCAAATCTTCCCGTTCGCGGTGCTGTTTGCGCTGGGTGCCAGTATCTTCTACGCCGCATGGATGACACCGTATCTCTCCACGCAGTTTATCCGTCGCCGTGGCGAGAGTACCACGCGGTTTGAGAAAGTTCAGGAGCTGTTCTTCACCTGGCTGCAGCGTTCGTACGACCGCTTGCTGTCGTTCTGCTTCCGCTGTCGCTGGTTCACCTATGGTCTGCTGATTGCGGCGTTGGGCTCGGGTGTGTTCTTCCTCACCCGTCTGAACCTGCAGCTCCTGCCGAAGGCTGAACGTGAGATGTTTGCCGTCGAGATCCACCTGGCGCAGGGCTCGACTGTCGATCAGACCGCGGCTCTGGCTGACAGCCTGGCGCGTATGCTGGTGGCTGACAGCCGCGTGCTGACCGTCACCTCGTTTGTCGGACACTCCTCGCCGCGCTTCCATGCTACCTATACGCCGGCTATGCCTGCACCCAACTATGCGCAGTTTGTGGTCGGCACGGCTGACTACCGGGCTACGGCTGAACTGCTGCGCGAACTCGGTCCGCGCTACGCACACTGGTTCCCGAACGCGTATGTGCGCTTCAAGCAGCTCGACTACCAGGTGGTCAAGAACCCGCTCGAGGTACGTCTGGCATACGCGCCGTTCGTCGAAGCCGAGGAGCATGAGGCAACGATGCAACTGTACATCGACTCTATCCGTGCGTATATGGCTTCTCGTCCCGAACTGGTGTGGGTGCACAGCGATTACGATGATATAGCCTCGCAGAGCCGTATAGTGCTTAAGGCGGATGAGGCATCGCGTCTGGGCGTGACGCAGGCGTCGCTGTCGTTGTATCTGGCGTCGGTCACCCGCGGAGTGACGATCACCAACATCTACGAGCACGGCAACACATCTCCCACTCCCGTTGTGCTGCGTTCTACAATCAACGCTCAACCCTCAACGCTCAAACCCTCAAACCCTCAAACACTCAAACCCTCAAACTCTCAAACCCTCAACTCTCAACTCTCAACTCTCAACTCTATAAGCGTCCCCACCGCCACAGGCACCTGGGTGCCTCTGCGTCAGGTGGCGGATATTGTTCCTGCCTGGCATCACGCCTCTATCGAGCACCGCAACGGCGTGCCTACCATCACTATCGGTGCCGACCTTGTGGGTGCCACCTCGCAGGTCGCAGCCGAGCGTACGGTCAGCAGGTGGCTCGACGGTTTCCGTCAGCGGCACCCGACGGATGCTCTTGTTATCCGTTTCGGCGGACTGAGTGAGGTCAACGGGATGATCGTCCCGCAGATCCTCTGGAGCGTGGTGGCTGCGCTGCTGGTGATGTTCGTGCTGCTGCTCTATCACTTCGGCAGGATCCGCTTGGCACTGCTGGCGATCTCGTCAGCGGCGTTGTGTCTGTTCGGCGCGATGTTAGGGTTGTGGCTGTTCCGCTTGGATATATCCATCACGGCGGTGCTGGGTACGGTGTCGCTCATCGGTATCATTGTGCGTAATGCTATCATGATGTACGAGTACGCCGAGGAGCTTCGCCATACGCGCGGACTGAGTGTCAGCGAGGCTGCCTACGAGGCGGGACGCCGACGTATGCGACCGGTGTTCCTCACCTCGGCTACCACGGCGCTGGGTGTGCTGCCGATGATCATTGCGCATACGAGCCTCTGGATGCCTATGGGTGTTGTTATCTGCTTCGGCACTATCTTCACCTTGCCGCTCACGCTGACTATCCTGCCCGTGCTCTACGCCCGGATTATTCATTAGTTGCATCACTCAACGTTTTCGCTTCTGCTGGTAGGCAAGGAGGATGGTCTTCCGTAGTTCGTCGGGGTTGTCGATGAGTTGCGGATGGTCTTTGTAGCGCAAGTATAGTCGCTTGATACGCATGTACAATGCCTTGCGGCGGTCGGCTAATTGTTGCGGTGTGGTCGGGTGGTTGCGTATCTGCTGCTGTTGTATCTCGTCGATACACTCATCTATCACCGGCACACTGCTATGTGAGCGGATGAACGCAAAGGTCTTGCCCTCTGCGTCCACCCTGTACGTCACACCGCCTAACGTGCCCGAAAGACTCTGCGTAGGCTGCTCACTCTTGAACCTCACTTTGCCCATCTTCGTGGTCCACAATTAACTAAATGGAATAATTTTTCTTTTTGGTCATCAATTTCCATCAATTATCATCAATTAGGTTGCTCACGGTGTTCGCAATGACTATCGCAGTAATCGCGACTACAGGAGCGAAAAAATTGTTGGTAATTGTTGATAATTGTTGACCTCAAACCTCAAACCCTCAAACCCTCAAACCCTCAAACCCTCAAACCCCTACATATGCCTCTCCGTGTGGTTCTTTATATCCCACGCTCGGGTTTGGATAGCTATGTCCGAAGCATTGGGCACCAGCCAATCGGCAGTCTTTCGCAGTTCGTAAGGTGACATCTGATGAAACAGCGGTTTCAAATCTTCGAATGTTATCATGGCTCTAACTCCTTTTTGATTGTCATGTTATAGAGTTCGGCATCTGCTTTGGTATAGATGCCACCTTTGCCGTTGTAGATGGCGATCACCATTTGTGCTCCTTTGGGGAACGACCGTCCGTTGTAGTTCGTGGGATCAGGGTCTATAAACTCCTGCACAAAAAAATACGGGTTCTTCCACTCCGGCACTTTGTTGTGCTTGACGTATTCAAGCATTGCTTGCCGAGTGGGTGTTATCCGTGTGCACCATAGGCGGTAGGTCGCCTGCTTGCGATTAGGAAAACGCAACTCGTTAGGGTGATACGCCTCCCAAAAATCTTGAAAGTCCTTGTCCATAATCAATATTTTTCTACCCTTGTCCTTGTCCTATGTCCCTGTCTTGTCCTTTTGTCCGTTATGGGGATTATAGGGGACAAGACATGGGACAAGGACAAGAGTATTTATTTTTCTTTTTTTGCTTCTTTTTTTCTTTTGTCAAAAATTATCCTCAATTGACATCAATTACGATGATCAAGACAGGTCAACAATTTCCATCAATTATCCTCAATTATGTTGCTCACGGTGTTCGCAATGACTATCGCAGTAATCGCGACTACAGGAGTGAAAAAAAATTGTTGGTAATGGTTGATAATGGTTGACCTTAATCACTCAACATTCTCATTCTCATCCAGCACTTTCACCGTGAGTAGCACCTTGTCGGGTTCTTTGTCCGGATGTCCAATTATCCACGCCTTGACGTTGGTGGCCATCTTTTGGGTGTATTGCTTTGCGTGATTTTGGATATCTTCTTTTATCCGGGCATATTTGCGCCATTGGATACACAGATTGTCCTGGTACTTGTGGTAGTTGGCGAAATCGAAGACATCTGTTCGCTGCAACTGGAACGTGCTACCGTCGGGCGTGGTGAACTGCCCTCTGTCTCTGTTTTCCGCTGCAAGGATATTCACAGCCTCCTGTGCTGCTGCACCGGATATCTCGTTAATACGTGCCTTAATGGCTTTTTCCTCTGCGCGTAAGGTGCGCAACTCCATAAGATTTTCGTACATACTTTTAAAATTTTGTTTAGTGTTTAGAGTTTAGTGTTTAGCGTCGTTTTGAGTTTAGAGTTTAGAGTTGTTTAGAGTTTAGAGTTTAGCGTTGTTTGTAGTTTAGAGTATTCTTTCGAATTCGACATAATAAAGGTAGTTTATTGACTTTCAACTACCATACTTCAAACTCTTTCAACGACTCTCAACTCTCAACATTCAACGCTCAACGTTAAACTACTTTCTCCCCCGTAATGAGGTAGTTCATCAGATGGTTGGCGTGCTCGCGGGGGATATAGCCCCTACGCAGCCAAAAATAGGCAGTAGTATAATGCACGCCGTGGTCGGTTGTGATGCAGTAACGCGTCACCCAACCCGAGTACAGCAGTGCAAACTGCTTGTTGGTGATCGTGTGGTGCAGGTGCTGCTCAATGCGCTGTTTGAACACGCTGATAGGCACGCCGCCTGAATCTTCGATTGATTTGTTTGCCATAAATAGTTATACGTTTGAGATGTTCATATATGCCCTAAACAAGCCACCTTCTATAGCCGCCTCTGACAGGGGGGAGGGGTCGGCGTTGCAGTATTCGTCAAAGCGTTGCAGGCACTCCTCAAACCGCTCCCATGTCAGGTCGTACAATGCCAGTAGCAGGCTGTACTTTATCCGTTTGGGGTCGATGCCGTGCTTGCGCAAGCGCTTGAGGTAACGACCGCAGCGGATGTTCTCTGCTGTAGTCACCCACCGCAGGTTATCGGCACTCCAATCGAGGTTGCTGCCGTTGATATGGTCGCACTCCGCCTTCACCAACACGGTCGCATCGGATGTCGCTGTGCGACATAAAGGCGCCGTGTGGCTCGGCTCTTTCCCACCACAAACACTTGGTTGGTTTGTGTCGGGAACCCTAAATGTAGGGCGCGGACCATAAAAAGCCGTGCAGACCAATATGTGGCAGGATAGGTGCCCATGATGTTGCATTTGTGGATAGTGTGACCCTTTGCCTGACTTGCTTCTGAGTTTCGCTGGACTTGTATTGGCCCTCAGTTCCGTCCATCCGTCACTGTTGCGTTGCATGAATATCCCATCACGCGTGCAGTACAAGGTGCTGCGGATCTCGCCCTGCTCGTCATAGCCGTGGGCACATACACGCAACTCCGTCCTCTTACCGCCACGGAGCACTTCCAGATGGTAGTCCTCGTAAGCGGGTTTCCATTTGAGTTTCTCTTTGTTCATAGTGAGTGAATTTTATTTGGTTAAACAACAATTTTTTTGTGGTCAACAATTATCAACAATTGGCAACAATTATTTTTTTGAGGTCAACAATTATCGACAATTACCAACAATTTTGCTTTTGGGGTCAACAATTATCAACAATTACCAACAATTTGCAAACGAAGAAAAAGTGGTCAACAATTATCGACAATTGGCAACAATTGATTTCGTTATTGCTTCGATAATGCATCGATAATGGCTCGATAATGGCCCGATGGAACGGAACGAAATCGTCGGCAACGCGATCGCACGGACTGACCGCTCCGCGCTCATTAAGGCGACGCGTGCCTCCGATTTTCCCCAAAACCAATCTGGCGATTGCTTTCGGGGACCCCGAGGATTCGGATATTCCCCGAGGGTTCTGATTCACCCAGAGGATTGTATCGAAAGGCAGTGCAAAGATAGGCATAAAAAAAATGACCTGCAAAAATGCAAGTCATTTCGGAACTAAATGGAACTAAACCGAACTAAAACCGAACTTTTTCGGAACTTTTTCGGAACTAAATGGAACTAAATTTGTCCCTGTACTTGGTAAAATTACGAATGCCGTAATCCAGCCCGAAGTGCTCATTAAGCAGGTTGAATAACTCCTGTGCCGATAGGTGTTTGGTGTGCAGGTATCCGAGTGCTTCGTTTGTTCTGATTACAGCAACGAGTTTTCTGGCAGATGCAGATGCCGCATTACGCAGTTCGCTCTCGACCGTTTCGGCTTTTCCTTTGTTGACAGCCTCATTGGTTATGCAGCAGAACAGTTCCTGCTCGTGTTTGGTGTTTTCTTGCTTTTCTCCGACCTGCTCGATATGCATATTCATATCTTTGTCGAAATTGACTACCATTTTTTCGACGCGTGCAATCTGCTGTCCTACCGATCCGTGGAAATGAAAGATGAATTGGCTATCTTTACTCATTGTTGTTTATCTTTAGTGATTTAACTTCTGCTATAACATTCTCGACCTTGTCGTGGAAGTGCAGGTGTAATTGCAGCGATTGCTGCTGTTTGTGTCTCGGTGCGTTTTTTCTGCGTTTGATTACGTGTTTGGTTGCCTGCTGCTGCATCTGCATCTGCTCCGCCTCGGTGAACAGTTGCAAAGTCTGCTGCACGGCAGTCTGTACGGGGTTGTTGGATGCAAAATCGAGTTCATATTGCAGCAACGAACTGACCTTGTGGATGGTTGAACGTATCTGCTGCTGTGCGCCATGGAAGAGTGTTGTGTGCTCCAGATACTCCTGCGTACGTTCGGCAAACATCTGCTCCCACCACGAGCGCGTGTGATTGGGTATACCCATCAGGCAACTCACGGCAAACAGCACTTGATAGACATTGTTCTTGTCGTGATAGATCGGTCGGTCGTGCCGTGCCTCCAGGAGATGGTATATCGGTTCGGTGTACTGCTGCTGTTTCATGCAGGGCTTGAACCGTTCGTCGCGGTTACTCTCCTGATAGGCTCGCACGGAGCGCACGAACTGCTCGCAAAAGTCGTACGCTGCCAGCAGGATCACCTCGCGTGGCAGCATGTTCCGGTCGTTGGGGAAGGCTGGTATAGCGTGCAGGATGGTTGTTTCGATAGCATTGTGTTTTAGTGTGTACATGGTACCGTTAGGGTGTTTATTTATTCGGAGCGTACTTCTCTACGATCTCAGCCCATCGCGGAAAACTTAATTTCTTGCCATAGAATTTCTCGTAACTTGCCATCATTCGCTGCCGCCAGCTGGGCGCATCTGCGTGTGTCTCGCGATTTTGATAAACCGTTTCTTCTACGGCTGCCAAGAAATGTGCCTCTGATTCGAAAATGGGGAACTTAGGCGTTTTTCCATACCATTTAGCAGGGCGAATCTTATGCACCACACCTTGTTTTATTTGTAGGTTCAAAGGCCAAATCACCTCGTGGTTTTTTTTGCCGGATTTCATTGCGCGCGAAATCTCCCAAACCTTCTTTGTCCAAACGTGTTTGATAGTTACGTCGCCATTATCACTCATCTCATAGCCGAAGATAAGATATGTGACATCCAACATCCAAGGTTTCGAAGCAATCTCTTGCTCGTACATGCGGAAGTCTGCTATATCAAAACCTGGAGAGGCTTTGTAGTTGAAGGCTTTTATTTCCATTAGGTTTTTACGTTTGTCGTCAGGGTCTAAATAGAAATCAGGCGGCATTTGTGTGTTATCATTAGGCGCATACTCAATGCCATTCTTTTTGAGCCATCCTTCAACCCATTCTTGCATAATGTTGCCGACAACATCGCGTTGCTTAACAATAATGTCTATATTGGCAAGATGAAAAGTGATTTGCCCTTTGGAAGACAAAATCTTATCGTCATTGATAAGTTTGTCGTAAACCTGTTGTGCAGTAAGTTTCATATGTTTAGTACTTTAAGGATTCTAATAATCTGCCAGCAACGGCTTTGATTACAGGTACAACAACAGTATTTCCCAACAAATCAAAACCTTCGCTTTGCGTAACATTGAATACAATATTATCCGGATATCCACATAAACGCAAACCTTCTCGCAAAGAGAGCTTGCGCAGACCACCTCTGTCGCCCACATATAACTTCTGCATATCCATAGCTACTAACGTTGGGGCAACTTCATCGGGTGCCATTATTTTGCTTATTGGGAAACTTAATTTCCCTGCAACTATATTATAACCTTTAGGTTTCGAAGAATCAGGTTCGCGGCGAGTGGTTTTATTCCCATGGTCGTCAATAGATACTATTAACTTCTTTGGGTGCTCATATTTCACATATCCTAATTCACTCAAATGATCAAGCATTTTTTGCAGATTACGATTTTGGTAGAATGTACTTATTTGCTCTGTTGTCAAAGGCATTCCGTCCATCCAATCAATACCAATCTCTTCTGCCCATTGTTTCTTTCTTCTTTCCCGTAGCAGACATTCCAACAAGATACGTTCCTCCTCTGAGATTTCTCCTTTGAGCCCTAAATCCCAACTATGGATATTAGTATCTCCACCACGTTTATCCTTTATGGATTTTCCGTACAAATCTTCGACTTTATAATGTTCCAACAGATTTTCAATGAAAGGTGTACGTTCTGTAGGTAACCCTTCCTCTAATATGTCTGCTAAAGTTGCTTGTACTATAGGGAAATTCTCAAGATTAGGCGCATCTTCCCGAGTGCCAACAATGTATATACGTTTACGTTCCTGCGGAACGCCAAAATATTTTGAATTGAGTACACGATAGGAGAATTGATAATTGAGCGCATTAAGTCGATCAATAATGACTTGTAAAGTTCGCCCTCCGTCGTGGTTCACCAATCCCTCTACATTTTCCAAAATGAATCCTGCCGGTCGCTTGTCACGTAATATGCGTTCAACTTCAAAAAACATTGTTCCACGCGTATCGGCAAAGCCCTGACGTCTGCCGGCAGAGCTAAAAGCCTGACAAGGAAACCCTGCGCATAAAATATCAAACTCTGGGATATCTTTCGTGTCAACTTTCGTGATATCGCCCGTGATAGTTTCTGCCGGATGATTATCGTGCAATACACGAACGGCATAGGGCTTTATTTCAGAAGTGAAGACGCATACAGGTTCGAGCCCCCTATCACGAACGGCTTGTTCTAAGCCGCATCGAATTCCACCTATCCCTGCAAACAAATCAATGAAACGAATAACTTCTCTCTTCTCGCAAGTTGAAGATAGTTTTGTTATTACTTGTGGCTTGATATTCCGATGAACTTCTTCTATGGATATGCAGAAAGGTGCACCTTCTATGTGATTCGGTTCAATAGCTATATGGTCATTGATAATGCATTCAACATCAATGAAATCGGAATCAATTTCCTCGCCCAAACGATATATAATATAGGATCCTTTCGGGTCTGGGTATTGCAGGAAACGCATCTCATCCTCCGTTACTTCCGACAGTGAAAGGCATTCGAACAGATGAGCAGTCTTCTTCAAATCATGATAGTCATAGAGCAAAACATAAGCGGGCTTGGATAGAGAATCTATTCCCCCGTTACGCACGGCGAATAAGTCACTGTTGTGGCGTACGTTATAGAGAATTTCTTGACGTACGGGATTTACGCCAAGTATCCAATCTTGTTGGGCTTTCTCTGTTCTGTACGTGCCTACAAGAACAATGCTGTTTGCGGCAACGCTTGTGATTGTCATACTATTGTTCAATGATTACTCTAATATTGTTACAAATCGAATTAGCCTACAAAGGTACAAAAAAATGTGTGTTCGTCTTCAGAAACGAAAGGCAATAACGGTGTGTTCTTTGTTAGTTGGACAAAGTCAAAGTCTTTAGCTATATGCATCATAGAACATCTGGAAATTTAGCCTTTACCGCTAAATAAATAGCCTGTGCGCGTCTAACTTTTTCAGCAGAAACGGGCTTCGGGTGCTCTACGGCATAAGCAAAGCGTCTTGCGTCCTCACCGTACAATGTGGGTGTTTCTTTAATAGGGCGTGCCATAATTATTTTACCTCTTTCTGAATTAGCATACAAAGGTACAAAAAATTTTTCAAATATGCAAATATTAAACGACCCTTTATTTG
>CALZOG010000014.1 GCA_945827635.1 uncultured Bacteroidales bacterium | reverse complement strand
GTCAGCGCAGCGGTCTGTCAGCGCAGCGGTCTATCAGCGCAGCGGTCTGTCAGCGAAGCGGTTTGTCAGCGCAGCGGTCTATCAGCGCAGCGGTCTGTCAGCGCAGCGGTCCACCACTTTATTTGTGCCTACAAAGTTACAACAAATATTTGACAAAAACAAATTTTTTCAACATAATTATGCATTTTTTTGCCAAAAGATTTGCAAATATAAAATAATTGTTGTATCTTTGCACCCGCTTACGGCACTCCACCCCGACTTGCACACCTGCAAACCTTGCACATCTGCCAATCAGGGGCCCCCACAAATTTCAATTTGTGGGGAGAGCGGAGGCACGCGTCGCCTTTATGCCGCCAAGCGGCATCCGATGCGACCGCGTTGCCGAACGCGCCTTGCGGTAGTAGCTCAGTTGGTAGAGCATCAGCTTCCCAAGCTGAGGGTCACGGGTTCGAGTCCCGCTTACCGCTCCCTCTTTTGAAAAGAGGTGTGTCATAATTGGCACACCTCCATTTTTTACAATTATACTTTTTGCATCAAAAAAGCCTTGCTATTAGCAAGGCCCTTTTGTTCACCAGCCGCCGGCAGACACTGTCTTTCCGCACTCCGGCTGACGTCCTTTTGCAAGTGGAACACACTTATTCCACCCGTGTACCAAGCACGCTGTACCACGCATTGCCGCGCATGATCAGCACCTGACCGTCGCGGAGCATCTTGCACACTGCAGGCTGCGAACTCAGTTCATCAACAGCGGTTGTTACCATGCCCCAACTGACATCATCTATATAATACGTCACCGTTCCGTCTGCGCCGTTGGGTCCCTCGTAGCGGAAAGCCATGCGGAACACATCTGCCATCGTCTCGGAATAAGGCGCCAGATCAAGAACGAACGTCACCCATTGCGAGTCCTCGTCTGACGTCTTGGGGATAGAGAAACTGCCTGTCAGATCCTGACGGAACACATTCGTCGGATCTGTAGCATCAATATAATATACCTCCAGCACCGCCTGACTATCCTCTTCGGGCAGGTACTGCCCCATCACGCTGAACGCAAACACCTTCGTCGGTGCATGGCGATAGTCCAGTGCCGGCGTCACAAGCCACATCTCCCACAATCCTGTTGTAGGCTTGCCAAACTCGTACGCCGTTGCTTTGGCGCACTTGTTGTCTCCATCGAACAGACCGGTTTGCGTCGCATCCATTCCCCACCACGGACGCGCATCGGCTGCCGCAACGTTCTGCCAACCGCTGATCAGTAGCGGCTGATTATGCTCGATGCCGTCAAAATGCTCTGCCATCGTCGCCAGTGGCTGCGAATCATCCCACACAAAATCCGTTGCCCACTCTATCGTTTCACCTCCGCCTGTGGCTGTACCGTTCAGGGTGAGCGTCACGCTCTCGGCGTTCAGCGAAGTGGCAGTAACAACCGACTGATACGTTCCGGCCTCCATCGGCGCAAAACGCACTGTGACCTCACTCGAGGTGTTCTTACTGAGCATCGAGGCATCAATCGTGAACGCCGCGCCCTGCACATGTTCTACACTCAGATAAACGAAATCCGTACAATTAACCGATGTCACGAAGAACGTCTTCGTCAGCGTCTGCCCTACTTTTGCCTCAAACGCCGGCAATGTAGCAGGTGTGATGCTCAGTGCTGGCTGAGCCGTAGGATCGGTGCACGAGCCTTGCAACTTGATGGTCTGGTGCAAACTCGTATGCGCCGGATTGTCAATATTCAGGTACGCCGTATGCACTCCGGCAGCCGTCGGCGCATAGGTGATCACCAGTTCGCACGTGCTCTGATCGGCAGCCAGTGACAACTGTGACAGACTGAACATCGCCGCATCGGTGTACGACAACTCGAAACTCGTGGTACCGCTCAGGTTGCCTTGCTCGATACGTAATGCCGGGAACTGAACAGTGTTGCCCAACGTTGTCTCCACAGCATTGAGTTTGGCAGGCGTGACATGAATGAACGGTTCGGTGTTGGCAGTCTGCACCAGACTGAAATCATCCAACAGCACCTGCGCATTCTTGGGCACGACCACCCGCACGCGCAACGCGGTCGATCCAGCCGGTTTGGAGGTCGTTACGCTCAGCGTCTGCCATACGTTGTCGGCCGTCTCAGCCAAAGTCTGCTGCAGCACATCGGCGTCATGCTGTTTCATTGCCTCGGCATCGCCGCCGCCCACGGGTACCCAGTAGCAGTCCAGCGCCAGGCGTGTGTTCTCGGGCAGACTGACCGTCTTATAATTGATCGTCAGTTTGAACAGCGTACCGGCTGCATAATCCTCATCGGTAAGCGCCACGCCCTGATCAAGGTTAGCCGTGCCGGATACGGGGTTCAGCAGCATGGCGGCTTCGCCCTCTATTTTGTCGGTTGTCTCCGGCGAGGCATTGCTCAGCGGCAGACTCCACACATCGAACGAACACCCAATCGCTTTGCACGAATACTCCTCAAAGCCCGCATTTTCCAGCAACTCTGTGCCTGCCGGCGGCACGGGCATAGCGGCTGTCCAGTTCACAACCACCACCTGGTCGCTTGCGCCGGCGGAAGACAATGTCAGATTCGCCTTGCCTGTGCCCTGCTGGGTGGCGGTCAGTTTCAGTGTCAGTGCATATCCGCCCTGCTGCTCGGCCTCCGCCTGCGGTATAACCTGTACGCCTGGTACCAAGGCAGGGTTATCCGAACTCACGCTAATGCCGCCCTGCAGGTTCGCGCCCTGCACAACCAGTGTGCGTTGAGCCTCTTCGCCCACAGCCACCTTGCCGCAATCCACACTCGCCGCAGCAGTGATGGTCGGCACGGGCGCCGAACGGTCTTCCCACAGATCGTCCCATGAGGTAGCCACGCGCAGTTCGTCAATCATCATATCCGTAGGCGTATTGCCGTTGGAGTTCAGCACCACGCCTACAATCTGCGTTGCATCGGCATAAGGCGAGGACGTATTCACGCTCGCTACAGCCGCGGTCTGCAAGGCAGGTGTAGGATTGATATACAGGCTTACTATATCGTTCTTCTCGCCTTCCACAAACGCATATTCCGCCACCACGAGATAGGTGTTGCCGGTCTTCAGCTGCTCCTCAGCAAACTGTACTTTCTCACCGCGGCGGGACACACCCAGGCAATACGTCGCCTCGTCAACGGTACGGATGATTACCCTGCCGTTGAGCGCGCCTGTGGCGTTACTGCTCGCGTCGATATGGAACGCCGCCACGCTGTTGTTGGCATTGTTTGTAGATTGGGCACTGGACGAAGTCTGCAACCCTCCGGCATTAACTTTCATCAGAAACGCCAGATAGACCTTGCTGCCTGCCGAACCGCTCAATGCGTTCTTCAGCAGCAGATAGTTACGGCTGTGGTTGGCGCTGTACTGCACCGCCTTGCCTGTTGCAGCCGAGCAGTAGTCGGCAAACTGCAACTGGCTATTCACCACCTTCAGCAGCACCGAACCCGGACTATACACATGCCACGCACTGTCGTTGGGCACAGAGCTGCCCGACCATGTGCTTGCCGGCAAATCACCCAACGGACGGTCGAAATGCTCGTTGAGCAATACACTTGCATGCATTACGCCCAGCGACAACGCTGATGCGAACAGAAGAGAAAGAATCTTTTTCATACTTTTCATACTTTTTCAGGTTTTCGGTGCAAAATTACAACAAATATTTGACAAAAGCAAATAATTTGACAAAAAATTTGCAAATATGCTTTTTTTTTCGTATCTTTGTATGTTTTTTTGCTAAAGCAAAGCGGAGCGTTTGTTACAATCGCCCGCGTATGTATAATTTTGAATGAAGTGAGACGCTTATGAAGAATATTGCATTTATCATCAATCCTATGTCCGGAACGCAGAACAAACGCCGTTTGCCTAAACTCATCAACGAGCTGCTCGACAAACGCCAATGGCTGGAGAACATTGTCTTCACCGAGCGTGAAGGACACGCCCTGACCCTCGCCAAGCAATATGCCGCCATGGGCTTTGATGCTGTGGTTGCTGTCGGCGGCGATGGCACTGTTCGCGAGGTAGCAGAAGGCTTGGTCGGCACACACTCGGCTTTGGGCATTATTCCTATGGGACTGACGAACACGCTGGCTCGTCACCTCAGTTTGCCGCTGCGCTTTAATGCCGCGCTCACATGGCTCAACCGCTGCGAACCCGTGTTGTGCGACAGTATGGAGGTGACCTTGGATAACGCACGCCGACTGACCGCAATGACCGCCGTTACGATAGGCGACAAGCAACTCGTTAACTGCGCACAAAGCGTCAAAACAAGCATACAGGACGGACAACTCGAACTGCACGACAACAGCGGTTGGCGGCAGGCGGACGACTGCACCGCATGCGCGTACAACGGCCCAGTAACTATCGACGGTGACGAGTTCGATGCCGAACAAAACGTAACCGTCCGTGTGCTACCCGACAGCGTTTATGTGCTGGTGCAGAAGAGATTTTAAGACAATCATAAATTAGAAACCTGAAATTTGAAATTCCCTCTATCTTATATAGTACTTACGCTGCTGCTCGCTTGTAGCAGTATCGTTCACGCCAAGCCGAAAACGGAGGCGCTGACTGCCGAGCAACAAATGCGTCTCGACTACTACCTGTATGCCGCCATGCAAGCCTCGGAGCGCAACGAACATGCGCGGGCATACTTTATGCTCGAGTTGTGCTATGCTATCGATCCTGCCAATCCCACCGTTTGCTCGATGCGCGGAGCGTATATCCAGAGTCTGTTCGGCAAGGAGCAGGCGTTGCCGCTACTGCGCACCGCCTACGAAGGTTCGCCCGACGACTATTGGCTGCGCTACGCTGTCACCGCGTACGAGACGGGACACAAGAACACGGCGATGCAGGTGCTGAAAACGATGCGTAAGCGCAATCCCAAGGATATAGACGTTCTGGAACTGTACGAGCACATCTATCTCACAGAAGGCAAACTCAAGCAGGCTCTCGCTTCACGCGACGCGATTGACAAACTCACCGGCGAAGCCACCGAGCAGTCGGTTATCACACGTTTCAATATTTTGCGCGAGGCAGGCAAGCGCGCCGAGGCGTTCCGCGTGCTGGACAACTACCTCCAGCGCGACCCGAACAACGGTCGCATACGCGCCATTCGTCAGGAGCACGCCTACAGCGAGGCTAACGCCAAAGGCAACGCAGCCGAGGCACGCGAACTGCTGAACCAGTTGCTGGATAACGCCGACATACCGCTGCAACGCAAGATCTACTACGTAACGAACTGCAAGGAGCGCGCGGGCTATACCCCTGCCGACATACGCGCTATGCTCAGCGAACTGCGCGAGCAGTATCCCTATGAGCAACAGATCTATCAGGCGATGTTCGACTTCGAGCAAAACGACATGCACAACCCCACCGGCGCACTGGAGATAGGTCGTACGATGCTCACCATGAACCCTACCGATGCCACACTGCGCGAGCAGATAGCCAACCTGATGCGCGACGACAGCACCGTGACGGTAGAAGAGGTTGGCGCGTTCATCGACGAGAGTTATGCCGTACTGCCCGACAATCCCAAGTGGGGATACTTCAAAGCCCTGCGCTGCTGGCAACAAGGCGACGGGGATTCGACACTCGCTGTCCTAAGCCACGCCCTGCTGCACGCCGAGGAACCGATGGTTAAGTTGGAACTGTTGCTGCTGAGCGGCGACCTGCACGGGCACCTCAAGCACTACGATCAGGCACTGCAAGCATACGAGGAAGCGCTCAAACTTGCACCCGAACATACAATGCTGCTGAACAACTACGCCTGGACACTGGCTATCAGCGGAGGCGACCTGAAGAAAGCCGAGAAACTCAGCCAGCGAACCATAACCAAAGATGCCACTAATCCGACGTATCTCGACACCTATGCATGGATCCTACACCTGCAAGGCGAGAACAACATGGCACTGTTCTATATCAAAAGAGCCATGGAGTACATGCGTCAGGACGACGACGGGACGATAGCCGAACATTACCAACAGATAGAACAATCTATCTTACAAAACAAATAGAACAATCCAATCAACAATGAGAAAAGATAGTACATTATTTGTCCTACTGGCAGCCGCACTGTTGCTGCCTATGAGTTGTGCCAACAAAAAGAAGATTGCCGCACAACAGCAACTTGCAGCCCAACAGGAAGCCGAGCGTCTGCGTCAGGCAGAGCAGCAACGTATTCAGGACTCGATAGCCTTAGCCGAGGCTATGCGTCTGCAGCAGATTGAGCAGCAACGTATTCAGGACTCGATAGCCGCAGCCGAGGCGGCACGCAAGGCGAAAGTGCAGACCATGAGCATATCGCGTATGACAATAACGGTGACCGCAGGCGGACAACAGATCGCCACACCGGCTACCATGCGCTGGCAACGAGGCACAGGACTGGCTATCAGTATCCAGCCGTTCGCCGGACTGGAGATGTTCCGCATGGAGGCGGATCAGCAAGCAGTGACAGTGATTGACAAGATCAACCGCCGCTACACACAACTCACATACGACGAACTGGCACAGATGGGTACGAAAGCCACACTCGATGATATCGACCAGTGGATTGACAATAACATCCTCGCGCGACGCAACGAACAGCAACTGAACCTGCAACTGTCACGCGCAGAAGTGAACGGTGCGGCTACGATATATACCAACAGTATCCAGACCGGCGGAAACGCCAACCTGCGTCCCGCAAACATCAGCGGTTACAAACAGGTAACGCTGGAGCAGATGATGAAAGGATTCTGAACACTGAAAACTGAAAGGTGAAAATGGAAAGGATGAGACACAAGCACATTATATGTACGCTATTGATAGCGTTGCTGGCTGTAGCGAGCGCGCAGGCGCAATCGCTGAAAGAACTGCAGGCACAGCAGAAGAAGTATGCCGAGGAGATCGAGAACACCGGTAAGATGATCAAGCAAACAAAACAGAACGAGAAAGCTACCGAGAACAAGATCAACCTGATCAATCAGGACATTCGCACGCGCAAGAAACTGATCAACTCCATCAATCAGGAACTGGTAGAGTTGGACAAAGAGCAGAACCGCCTGCAGAACGAACATACACGTCTGGAGAGCGAGTTGGACTCACTCAAGCGTGATTACGCCAACCTCGTGCAACTGACCCATTACACCGACCTGCAGCAGTCGCCGTTGCTGTTCCTGTTATCCGCCAAGGATTTTAATCAGTTGGTGCGCCGCTTGCGGTATATGCGCGAGTTCGCAGCCTACAGACAACAACAGGTGGAGCGCATCGAGAACGTGAAAGCGGACATTCAGATTCAGTCTGAACTGATTCAGGACAACCGTAAGGAGAAAGACAATGCCCTGAAGACCCAGCAACGCGAGCGCGACCAGCTCGCCCGTAACGAGCGCAAACAGAAAGCAATGCTGCAGGACTTGAAGAAGAAAGAGAAAGAACTTACCGCCAAACAGAGACAACAGCAGAAGAAGATCGACCAACTGAACAAGCAGATCGAGCAGGCTATCGCCAAACAGGTGGATCGCAAGCAGCAACTGACCAAGGAACAGGAACTGATTGCCGGAGGTTTTGCCGCCAACAAAGGACGCATGCCATGGCCTGTGGAAAAAGGATTTATCAGTGGACATTACGGCAAGCACCAGCACCATATATACGAAAACGTAACACTGAACAACAAAGGCATATATATCCAGACTACCGCCGGTTCGGATGCCCGCGCCGTGTATGAGGGCGAGGTAACCACCTGCATGGTAATGGGTTCGACCTACGCAATCATCATTCAGCACGGTAACTACCGCACCGTTTATACGGGCATACAATCACCATACGTCAAGCCCGGCGAGAAAGTGACATCGAAGCAGGCTATCGGACGCATAGCCTCCAACCCTGACGAGGATAACAAGACAGAACTGCAGTTCCAGGTTTGGCAGGATAGAGAACTGCAGAACCCCGAGTTATGGCTGGCGCAGTAAGGATAATGAAAAATTGAAAGTTAAAAGAGAAATGAAGAAATCAGCATACATATTTATAATCTTGCTTGCAGTTCTTTCGGGCTGCAAGAAGAACGATTACGTAGATTGGAAATCACTCAACGAGGCGTGGCTCGAGCACAACAAGACCCAACCCGGCGTAGTGACCACCGCCTCCGGCTTGCAGTACAAGCAACTTAACCCGAGTCCGAACCCTACGGAGAGCCGACCGAACTACAACAGCACCGTGGTGCTGGACTACAAACTATACCTCATCAGCAGTTACGGCGGCTACAACACCGGCAATATGCTGCAAGAGGGTACGGACGCCATGTTCATATTGACGCAAGTCGTACCGGGATTCTCAGAGGGTGTACAACGGATGCGTCTGCACGACGATTTTGTATTGTATATTCCCTATCAACTGGGCTACGGTGCTGAGCCGACCGGCTCGGAGGGATACTTCGGGTTTATACCTCCCTACTCGACTCTCATCTACGAGGTGCACCTCAAGGCAATGCAATAAGCCATGCGCCAGCGATTATTCATACTTGCTGTAGCTGCTATACTGACTGCATGCCAGGGCACAACGTTCCGCAGTGCTGTTCCCGACTACCCTATTCATCTGGAGATCAACACACGTGTAGGAATGTTTGTGAGTTTCGTACCCGGCAATCCCACTTCCCACGTGATTGTTGACGCAGGCGGTTTTCACTTCAACGGTATAACACAGCCGCTCACCGTTATGGATGCCTACGGCTTTGCCGGTACAGTGGTGTACATCGATAACTCTGGCACCTACGCCGCTTACGACCTCTGCTGTCCCCACTGTTTGTTACGCGATGCACCTTGTTGCATTGATGGGATGTTTGCTGTTTGTGACTCATGTTATGAGCAGTACGACATCTATTCCGGCAACGGCGTACCCACACGCGGTGTAGCCCAAGAGCCGCTCAAGCGATACAACTGCACGTACAACACGATGTCAGGCATCGTATATGTCACACCGCGCTGATAGATAAGTGTGGATATTGGATAGAATGACTATAACAGACGGAATATGATCACCGAACAAGAGTTATTACATATCGGTCGCATTATTCGCACGCACGGCACGGGCGGCGAACTACAGTGCCGCATGACGAACACCTGCTGGGAGGACAACGATGCAACGTTCATCATTCTGAGCGTGGATGGTATATACGTACCTTTCCGTGTGACAGACTGGCGCACCAAGGGCAGCGAGGATGTGTTGCTGTTCATGCAGGGCGTAAGCAGCGAACAACACGCCGCACGATTTGTTGGCTGCGAGGCATTCATGTTACGCACCGATCTGCCGGAACAGGCTGCCGCGCATGCTGACCTTGATACGCTGACAGGCTATCTGCTATGCGATGCCAAGCGAGGCGAGGTAGGTACAATCACTGCCATCGACACCTCCACGCTGAACACACTCATACAATTGGACAACGGTGCACTGCTGCCGCTGCACGAGGATCTGATCGAACAGATAGATATAAACAACAAACGTATATTAGCCCGCCTGCCGGAGGGTTTGCTATGACATCAACCAAGAAAACGATAGCCGATATGCACCGCCTTACGCCAGAGGCGTTTGCTGCCGCACGAAAAGTGCCGGTAGTGGTTGTACTGGACAATGTACGCAGCCAGCACAACGTAGGCGCTGTATTCCGCACAGCAGACGCGTTCTGCCTGCAAGGGTTGTGCCTGTGCGGTATAACCTGTTGTCCGCCTAATTCCGAACTGCACAAGACCGCACTGGGTGCAGAGCAGACGGTGGACTATACGTACTACCCCGACACGACCGATGCCATTCGTGCACTGCACGAGCAGGGGTACAAGGTATATGCCATCGAGTTGGCGCACAACGCCGTTACGCCGGAGCAGGCGATAGAGAACTATTGCAACCAGCCTGCCGCTGACCGGCAAGGCGTGGCGCTCGTGCTCGGGCATGAAGTGTTCGGCGTGGCTGACGAGGTGATGGCAATGTGCGACTCTTGCATCGAACTGCCACAGTATGGTACCAAGCACTCGCTGAACGTCAGCGTAACGGCAGGTATAGTAATGTACGCTTGGGCACAAGCTTTGCGAAAACAAACTGATTACTGAATACTGACAACGTACATGGAACTACTTGCACCGGCAAAAAATATTGACGTAGCACGCGCCGCTATCATGGCGGGCGCGGATGCAGTATATATCGGTGCACCTAAGTTCGGTGCTCGTCAGGCAGCCGGCAATAGCATCGACGATTTACGCCAACTCGCTACGTACGCCCACCGCTTTGGCGTCAAGGTGCTGGTTACGGTCAACACGCTGATGGACGATTACGAGCGAAAGGAAGCCGCAGCCATGGCGTGGCAACTGTACGAGGCGGGTGTGGATGCACTGATCATTCAGGACCTGCGCCTGCTGCGCGAACAACTGCCGCCTATCCGTCTGCACGCCTCCACGCAGTGCGACAACCGCACACCCGAACAGGTAGTGGCACTGCAGCGCATGGGTTTCCGGCGGGCTGTACTGGCACGCGAACTCAGTATCGGCGAGATTCGTGCTATACGTCAAGCCACGTTGGCTGATAACCCGGAGCAACCTATCGAACTGGAGGTGTTCGTTCACGGCGCGGTGTGCGTATGCTACTCCGGGCGTTGCTATATGTCCGAACGGCTGATGGGCAGAAGTGCCAATCGCGGTGCGTGTGCACAGATGTGCCGTATGGCATACGATGTACTGGACAGCCGCGGACGCGAACTGCGTGACGCCAAAGGTCAGCCTCTGCATCAACGTTACGTACTCTCGCTGAAAGATATGAACCGCTCGGCGTACCTGCAGCAGTTGCACGACGCGGGTGTCAGCACACTGAAGATTGAAGGCCGGCTCAAGGATGCCGACTACGTGACGAACGTAGTGGCATATTACCGGCAGAAGTTAGATGCGCTCACCCGGGACGCAGCCGCTGGCGGCAAGCAAGTTCACGACTCGGAGTACAAGCGCTCGTTTGAGCCGAACCCCGCCAAGACATTCCACCGCGGTGACTCGCCGTACTTCATTGCCGGACGCACGGCTGAACTGGCAAACTGGGACAGCCCGAAGTCCACAGGCGAACCTGTCGGCATCGTTACCTCCGTACGCGACCGATCAATACACGTGCAAATGTTGCCGGACGTAACGCTGCACAACGGTGACGGGTTATGTTACGCTGACCGGGGATTTCAGGTCAACAGCGTTATGCCGCTATCCGGCACAGCAGTAGCAGTGAGCACGTTCCGTGCGGTGAATATTCCCGTCGGAACCATGCTGTACCGAAACACCGACACGGCATTCCTCAAGCTACTGCACGCAGAGCAGCACATACCTGTAACTATCACTCTGGAGGCGGAAGAGAGCGGGTTTGCACTAAGCATCGGCAGTTATCCCGCCGGCAGTTGGATTGCCACGCGGCACTACGATCACCCGCACACTGCAGCCACCCAGGGCGAGCAGGCACGACGTACGCAAGCAGCACAACTCGCCAAGTTAGGCGATACGGATTATGTGGCGGCTGAGGTACATGTGCCCGAGCAGGCATATTTTATCCCGATGAGTGCCCTTAACGCATGGCGCCGTGAGGTGGCAGCCGCAGCAGTTGAGGCGCAAGATACTGCATACATCAGGCAGAAGGCTGCACCGGTAAACGTCAGCGAGGATGATCTGCCGGATTACAACAGCACCGGCGAACCGCTAATGACCTGCAGGTATTGTATTCTGTACGAGTTGGGGCACTGCCGCAAGCAGCCCTCACGACTCAAGCCGGAGAGCGAACCGCGCTATCTGAGACTCAGCAACGGCACTACGGTAGAACTGCAGTTCGACTGCAAGAACTGCCGCATGAACATCATCGACTGCTCAAACTCTCAACTTTCAAACCCTCAAACTCTCAAACCCTCAAACCCTCAAACCCTCAAACTCTCAAACCCTCAAACCCTCAAACCCTCAAACCCTCAAACTCTCAAACCCTCAAACTCTCAAACATATAACATCTAACCCGATATAAGTTATGCGTAAAATTATACTTCTGTTCACCACTCTGCTGCTACTGCCTATAGGTGTGTTCAGCGCAGCGCCTGCACACCAACGCCCGCAGATATGGGACTTCGGTGCAGTCAGTTTCGACCGCACGAAATACGAGAATATGCTCACCACCGGCGAGATCAACGGCTGGATGCCTGCCGCTATTCCGGGCGCACGAAACACATACATATCCGACTTCCTGGGTTCGCGTAATGTCAACCTGTCGTTCAACGGTCATGGTGGCAAGTCGCACCGACTGCGTACGAGCAACCCCAAACTGTCACGTTTCGACGAGGGCGAACTGCACGACTACAAGTTAGGCGCCACATTCACGGGCTACCTGATGTCCGACCTGCAAGCCGACCCGGATGTATATATCGAGCAGTATTTCAAGGAGGGCGATATTATCGAGTACGCTGTAGCCTCCACAGGTGTGCCGGCTACCTACAGGCTGATATCGGAGGATAAGTTATCCTCGCAGACGCGCAAGATCAGCGGTCAGGGCGCTGAGGTTATATGGTTCTCTATCCCGCGTGACGGCTATTATCATCTGTCCAGCCTTGACGACAAACTGGTTATCGCGCGTATTATCCGCTACCCTGCCGAGTGGGGCGACCTGTATTTCACCGGCTCACTGCCCAAGCAGTGTTACCTGGTGATCAACAATCGCGAGAACGGCGCCCTGCACCGCCTCAACTATGGCGAGAAGAGCGTACGTCTGCCTATGGGTTACGTGTATGGTCTAACGCTGAAGGGCGACCCTACGAAAATGCTGGAGACGGCTGATTCCGTCAACTTCCAGCACAACGGGCAGAACTGCGAAATCAAAGTGCGTGACATCGAGCTCAACGAGTTCCGCGGGAAGATTGTGGGTCTGCCCGCCAGCGAACTGCAGAAGCTGTCGTTCACCCTTACGCCCAAGTACCCTACTACGTTCCACGCGTTCTACGAGTTGAATGGCAACCGATACATAATATACACCGAGCCTAACAACCAGTACAAGATCCGCCCGGTGGGTGTGAACGACTACCAGATGGATACCATTGCTGCTCTGACCGACCTCAGTCAGCTGGTGTTCAGCAAGCGACCGGTTTATCCTGTAAAGATTCAGTCGGAGATCGACCTGAGCAACGCCACGTTGCAGTTCACCAACACCAAGGAGGACGGTTATGTCTATTCGTTCACAGGAACGGAAGATATTGCTTTACGTTCGGGTACATATTCGATTGCGGTACTGGGTTTGGACAGTTTCCGTCTGCAACGTACCTCGCTGCTCAATATCCGCCGCGACCCGGTCAGCAAGCACCTGGACTTCCGTCGCCAGTTTACAGCCAACGATTCGCTCCACTACACCGATACCCTGCGTGTAGGTGCACAACGCCAGTACACCACTATCACTCAGGCACTCCGCGCTGTGAGCCGCATGCGCCGTACTCGCGACCAGCACGTAACGATCGCTATCGATCCCGGACAATACGACGAGATGCTTCGTATCACCGAGCCGAACATCTCGCTCGTCAACAGTGCACCTCTACCATCCGTTAGCATCAGCAACGGAGGATTGGACATTCACAACCGTGCCGTGCGCATAACCGGCTATTACGGCGGCGAGTACAGTTACTACTCAATGACCGAACAATATACACACTCCGCGCGCGCGTTGCGCGTTAATATGGAGAACAAAGCCCTGGCTGTACTGAACACCGGCGGACGGGCGTTCTACTACAACGCCACGGTAGTCGTGGCAGCCGAGGATGTGACATTCAAGAACCTGATCATTGAGAATGCGTTCAACAGGTATATAACCCGTCTGGAGACACGCGACAAACTTGTGCCGCAGTACCCCGAGACACCGGTGCGTCCGACTGCCTATCTATCCACAGAAGTACAAGACGCCAAGTATGTTCGTCCGGCGGCGGCATTGGCTGTGGTCGAAATGGCGGATCGCGTACAACTCATCGGCTGCCGACTGATCGGAATGGAGAACACCCTATACGGCGACGCAGGATGCCGGTTATACATGCTCAATTGTCACATCATGGGCAGCAACAATATCATCTCCGGTGGTATGAACCTCACTTGCCATAAGTCGGACATCGAGGTCTTTCCTTCGTCGCGCTCGTCGTATCTGATTGCCGCACGTACACAGGTCGGGTTGCGCGGCTTCCTGTTCGACCAGTGTTTCATCCGTTCTGCGGAACCCAAGACGGAGATGGTTAGCGAGCACTATGCCGAGCCCTGCCATCTGGTTAAGCCCAAGGATCACTACGGCGAGGTCGTGTTCGCGGCTACGAAGTTCGACCTCGTGATGGAGGCAATGGCATACGACCCGGCTATAGCATTCATGCCCGACGATCCTATATTCAACACGTTCTTGCTCGCGCCATACGTTTATACGCGCGGCACTGACGGCTGGAACCCTACCAACTCATCCGAAGCCGAACTGGACTTGAGCATCGTGGATCTGAAGTTAGGCATACATATCGAGCCGAACACGCTGGTCATGCACCACATAGCACAACCGACTACGATGCGCGTGATCACGCCTGACGGATCGTCGTTCATCGATCAGTTGCTCACCGGCACACAGTCGTTCAATACGCCTCATGGTGTGTATTGGCTGATTTTTGAGAATAATATCGGCAAGCAATCCGTTAAAGTTAAGATCCCCGACGTACAATGACGATTGACGAACTCAGGCAACAATTGGTAGCCGGCCACCATGAGGTAGCGGCTATCCTGGAGCAGTTACATAAGCCTTCAGCCTGCCATCTGCTACTCACAGGCCTGCATGCGAGCATGCGTGCGGTCGTATTGTCGGCTTTGCGCGAACAGGATACAACCCACACGGTACACCTGGCTGTGTGCGAGAATGCTGACGAGGCGCAGTATCTCTACGCCGACCTGCGTGCCTTGGGCGGTGAGCAGGCGGAGCAGTCGCTGATCTTCTTCCCCCACTCTCATCGCCGCCGGCAGTCGTCGGTGGATGAGTCGCTGGCTATACAGCGCACCAAGGCACTCACCGCACTTGCGCAAGGCAAGCAGCAACTCACTGTTGTCACCTACCCCGAGGCGCTGAGCGAACTATCCGCTGCACCCGACTGCCTCAAGCAGAACAGCATGACATGGCACACAGGTGACACTATCTCTACGGTCAGCCTGACGGCACGACTGCTGGAGTTGGGATTCGAGCGCGTGGACTTCGTTTACGAACCCGGACAGTTTGCCATACGCGGAGGCATAGTAGATATCTACAGTTATGCTGCCGACAATCCGTTCCGTCTGGACTTCTTCGGCAACGAGATTGATTCCATCCGCACCTTTGATATCGAGACGCAGTTGTCCGACAAACGGGTAAACGAAGTGCCTGTTGTGCGGTTGCATGACGAGGAGCAGATGGTTACTCTGACAGCCTATCTGCCCAAGCAGACCCTGTATATAGGCAACAATATCCACCTCACGCCGCTGCAGGCTGCACTCATGCCTGATGCACATACTCAGCCTTGGAGCAAGACAATCGAGATTGCCACCAAGTGTTCGTACGACACCTACACGCGTATTGCCTTCGACACCTTGCCGCAACCGCTGTTCCACAAGCAGTTCGAACTGCTCATGCAGGATATGGCCGACAAGTTGCAGATGGGCTATGCCATCTATATCCTGTCTGACTACAAGAAGCAGACCGACCGCCTGGCATCTATCCTCGATGCACTGCATGAGCAGTCATCTACACTATCGTCGGCTCTATCCGGTTCGGGGGAGACGTTCTTCACGCCTGTCGACCACACGCTGCACGGCGGATGGGTGGATCATGCGCGCAAGATCGCCTGCTACACCGATCATCAGATCTTCGAGCGTTACCATCGCGTCACGCTCAGTTCCGACAATGCACGCCGCGGCAAGGCGGTGCTCACCCTCAAGGAGCTCAACCAGCTGCAGGTGGGCGACTACGTGGTGCACTCCGATCACGGCATTGGCAAGTTCGGAGGACTGGTGACCACCGGTGTGAACGGCAAACCGCAAGAGATGATCAAACTCATCTACCGCGACGGCGACACGATCTTCGTGAGCATACATAACCTGCACCGCATTAGCAAGTACAAAGGTAAGGAGGGCACTGCTCCTACCGTGTCACGCATCGGTTCGGGCGCTTGGGAACGGCTCAAGGAGCGCACCAAGGACAAGGTGAAAGAGATCGCCCGCGACCTTATACGCCTGTATGCAACGCGCAAGCAGCAACCCGGTGTCGCCTACTCGCCCGACGGATATATGCAGCAGGAACTGGAGGCTTCGTTCATCTACGAGGACACACCCGATCAGGCAAAAGCCACTCTCGATGTCAAGCACGATCTGGAGAGCCGCACGCCTATGGACAGACTGATCTGCGGCGATGTAGGCTTCGGCAAGACAGAGATTGCCATGCGTGCCGCATTCAAGGTTGCCACCGACGGCAAGCAGGTTGCCGTGCTCGTGCCGACAACCGTTTTGGCGTTGCAGCACTATACGACATTCAAGGAGCGGTTCAAGAACTTCCCTGTCAAAGTCGAGTACCTGAGTCGCGCCAAGACGCCCAAGGAGGTTAAGGATATACTCGAGCAACTGGCTGCCGGCAAGATTGATATACTCATCGGCACGCACAAGCTGATCGGCAAGTCGGTCAAATGGCACGACCTCGGTCTGCTTATCATCGACGAGGAGCAGAAGTTCGGCGTTGCCGTCAAGGAGCGGCTGAAGAGTCTGCGCACGAATATCGACGTACTCACCCTGACAGCCACGCCTATACCGCGTACGCTGCAGTTCTCACTGCTCGGAGCGCGCGACCTGAGCGTAATGACCACTCCGCCGCCTAACCGCTATCCCGTGATCACCGAGAGCATCACGCTCGACGACGAGGATATCATCAAGGAGGCGATAGATATCGAGATGTCGCGCAACGGGCAGGTGTTCGTCGTATGCAACAGGATAGATATGCTGGAGCGCATCGAGCACAGGCTACACCGGTTATGTCCCGAAGCACGTATGGTGATGGCCCACGGACAAATGCCTGCCGACGAGGTCGCACAACGGCTGGAGGATTTTATCAATTACGATTACGATATCCTCATCTCCACCACGATCATCGAGTCGGGTATCGATATCCCGAACGTCAACACGATGTTCATCTTCTCAGCGCAGAACTACGGTTTGGCTGACCTGCACCAGTTACGCGGCCGTGTAGGGCGCAGCAACCGCAAGGCGTACTGCTACCTCATCACTCCCGATCGCGAACTGCTTACTGCCGAGGCACGACGCAGGCTGGATGCCATCACCACCTTTGCCGAACTCGGCTCGGGCTTCCATCTGGCTATGCAGGATCTGGACATTCGTGGTGCAGGTAACATGCTCGGTGCCGAGCAGTCGGGATTCATTGCCGACTTAGGTTACGAGACCTACCAGCGCATTCTGAACGAGGCGGTTGAGGAACTGAAGCAGGAGGAAGGACTCGTCAGCGAGTCCGACGAGCAGGCTGAATCCGGCGATCACTCGGCTGCCGGCGGACGACAATGGGTCAGCGATGCACAGTTTGAGTGCGACCTGCAAGTCAGTTTCCCGACTGATTATATCGAGAACATCAGCGAGCGCATCACGCTCTACCGTGAGTTGGATTCGCTGCACAACGAGGAGGAGTTATTAGCATTCAAGAAGCGCCTGATTGACCGTTTCGGTCCGTTGCCCGAGCAGGCTGAGGAACTGCTGAATGTCATGCGGCTGCGGTGGATATGCTGCCGGTTGGGTATCGACAAGATCTTCCTGAAGGGCGAGCGTATGTCGCTCCATCTGCCTCAGGACAATGCAGCGTACTACCAGAGCGAGGCGTTTGCCAACCTTATCCAATACGCTGTCAACCGTCCACAGCGATGCACGTTCCACGACGAGCCCGTGCGGACCAAAGGTCTGACCGAAGCCGAACTGCGCACCGTGCCGCACAAGCGGTACATAACTATCATGAATGTCAAAACGATAGCCGGTGCCATCAACCTGCTCAGCAAGGTCGAGCACCCGGATAGCGAAGAATAAGGCTTAGAACGGGATAGTGGACGAATGAACGGTTTCTCCGTAAAGATGGGATATGCCTTAATATAGTCTTCGTTAATTTGGTCTGAATTAAATTCAGACGTATCAGACGAAGAGGTCATGCGAGCTATCTTCTTGGCACCTTGCCAAAAACCATGTAGTGAATCGCGTGAAAATAATTGTTTCCACGCGACCATCACGGGACCATCTCCCGAGAACACCCTAACAAAAACCCAATGCAGAGCAGATTTCCTCCGCCATTTGATTCATAGCTACGCACTCCACGCGGGTGACATGGCGTTTTTGCGCGTCATATTCCCAAGGAGAAAGGATGAGCACACGCCCTTCTGCGACGGCATCAAACAAGCCATCGCCGGGTTTGTAATAATCGCCAAAACCATTATCCGCAATATAGATTATCGGATGTTTCTCCTTTATGAGAACATCCAAAACTGCCTTTTCCCGTTGGCTGATGAACGGCGAGACCATAACGATGCCGTTTCTTGCATCAATCACGCAGCCGTTCATATAATCGCATAGCCGCTTATTATCACCATGCTCTGCCTCTTCCACCATCGTCCTGCGGACATGAACGGGCGCGTATTGAGATGCTTGTAGCAGTTCGGCATTACCAATTCCGCGATACATGCGTCCAGCGATTTCGATACCCTCCTGCACGCGGAAGAATCCCGGCATGAGCAGTTTGGTCGCCAGCCGCTGGGGATTCATCTGAACATAGCGGATCATTGTCTGAAGTTGCCCCTTATGGGATAAGGGGCGAATGAACGGTTTCTCCGTAAAAATGGGATCTGCCTTAATATAGTCTTCGTTTATTTGGTCTGAATTTAATTCAGACGTAACAGACAAAGAGGACATGCGAGCTATCTTCTTGGCACCTTGCCAAAAACCACGTACTACCTCGTTGATGCTCTTTTTCATCGCGTGTCGAACATAGATAATCGCATGCAGATGGTCAGGCATAAGGCAATACTGCAAAATCAGGATCTCCGGGTAGTATGCATGAATATGTACCAACTCATCAACAAGCCTATATCCCAACTCTTTACGAGCAACATACGCTTGTTCCGAATCATTATTAGGAATTACCAAATCACCCAACAAAGACCTCCGACTTGGTACAACCATCGTCACATGGTAGATACCAACTCCGCGCCATATACGCCCTTCTTGCCAATGCCATTTATCATGCTCGCTCATTGTCCTTTGCTCATTTACGATGCAAAGGTACAACTTTTTTTTGACTTTTGCAAATAAATGGGAGGTTTTTATAACCTTTTGCGCCATGTCGAAATCAATGTCAACTTATTTCAGGACAAGACAAGGACACGAATACCGCCCCATGTTGCGAGACAGAGAGGCGGTATCCATTTGAGTGGTTTATTTCAGGAATACGTATTCATCAATCTCTACATCCTGTTTATTGCGAGCAGGAGCCCAGGATGCAGGATTAAGATCGCCATTGCCTTTATCCTTGTTATAATTCCATGAAAAGACAACTTTATCGTTTTTGGCATCAACCCAACGGTATTCAGCTGAGAATTCATAGCCGATATAACTTACTTTGCGGATAAGAGTCAACCCGTTGTGAACTCCACAAAGAGGTACTTCTCTCATACTATCTGTTTGAGGTTGGCAAATGATTGCAGCATGACCGCTCTTGATATCAATCAGTTTCCAAGTCTTGTCATCCAACACCCATGCATATCCGTTAGCGGAACGTGTTGCGTCGTCATAAATGAGCGATATTACCTCTTTACCCTTTGTGTCAACATAGCCATACTTGATTTTATCGCCGTCTTTTGCACCAACAACTGCAACGTTATCAGCAGAAAACGCACCGGTTTCGTGATAAATCTTACTGGATATGGACGAGCCGTCGGCAGTAAGCAGGTGTCTCTCGTACGGATAAATCGGGTCCTTTTCTTTTTCGACAGCACTAACTATACCTTTACCCATATTCTGCATGTACATGAAGCGTCCCTCGGTAATAGAAGCGTCACCTTTTTTGTTAATCAGCATATAGGTCGGGATACGCCCATCATCCGTTGACAAATCGGAGCAAGTAACGCAATAGCCGTCGCGGAACTCTCCAGCAGACTCATAGAAAAGCGGATTGCCTTCCTTATCGGTAACAACATTGCCGTTCTTGTCCATAAAACCATATTTTCTGTTAGCGGCCTCGTATGTTACAAGACCATCGTTGGTCATTTCGCCCAAAGAAGCATATACCGGCTGGATGGCGAACTCAAAATTCGTGTTAATAAGTCCGTACTTACCATTTAACACTGCTCTTGAAAAGCCATATTGGAAAGCAGATGCCTCATCAAATGATACGCAATTCTGAACTTTTCCTTTTTTGTCGATGAACGCGTTCTGTCCGTTTATCTTTACGATAGCCGAACCGGAAGAGAAGAAAGATGATGCCTCGGTAAATTGAGCAGGAATAGCCCATTCGCCTTTGCTGTCAATGTAGCCGTACAAATTAACGGAGGCATTGTAAGCCGGCCAAAGTTTCGTACTGTCGTTAGCGGGGGTTGAACTTTCCCCGTTACAAGCTGCGAATACAGTTACCAACATAAGGATAGCTGCAAGATTAATGGTGTTTTTCATAATTCAGTTTGGCTGTTATATCCCATCGCCCCTTCGGTTTAATTGTAAATTGTTAAAATGTTAAAATAAACGAGAGCATTAGCTTCAGCCAATGATCTTCTTTTTTATTATGAGTATTGGCATATCCGGTTATATTCGCACATCACTTCACCTCTACGCCTTGGATGGTGTAAGTCTTGCCATCGCGGAGGATGAACACCTCGCCATCGCGGAGAATTTTGGTTATCTTCTGCTCAACAGCCGTGTTGCTGATTCCATTAGGGGCTTCAAAATAAGCCGTGTAATCGGCATTGCCGTTGGTGGTAATGGTTCGTGGATTGTCAGTGTTACCATCTTGCCACCGAACAAAATGCGACCACTGGTCACTATTGGCTGTCATCGTGAGTTGACCACCGTGTGAACCGATAAATGTCTGGTAGTCGTCTCATCCATTGGAATAAATGCGGATCGTGTATAGAGACCAAGTATTATGCTAAATGCTATTATTCAGTATGTCTTGCAGCTTCTGCTGCAGCATCAAACACGATGCTAAAAATAATCCTGTCTGTTATGTGTGGTTAATGGTTATTTAACTTCTTATTTCATTTCCCTCTAACGATTATTTCTTTCAATATCGTTTCTGGGTTTGTGCCCATCAATGTAATGGCGGATAGTTTCTTTCCCATATCTTTCAGAGAATGTCCACAATGATAAAGACTTTCATCAATTATCAACCATCTATCGTGTGAAGGCTTTGACCATTTATGTGTATTGACCGGCTGCACTCCTTTAGAAGCGTTGTGCATTTCGCGCAATGACGTATGTTCGCTATCCGAATAGATATCTGCCGTCACTCCTTTTGCACGCACATCTAACATCTCAAATGTAGCGGAATCCACATAACGATCTATGATTATTACTTGTTTGTGTGCTGACTTAATCAATCTCTCCAAAAGTGCTCTGGCAGCAAAGAACTCTCCTTCGAAGAACACTTGCTCCACCGGCGGTATATTTGTGCGGACGAAAAAATCTACCTTGTTTTGTAATTCCTTAATTTGGTCTGTATGTTCTTGAAGTTTACGGTCTATACGATTTTCTACTGCCAGAAGACGTTGGTTTACTGCGTATCCTCGGAGCATGTATTCTTTGAGCACAGAAGTCGCCCAACGACGGAATTGAGTTGCATTTGTGCTATTCACGCGGTAACCTACAGAAATAATCATATCTAAATTGTAGAAATCAATAGGACGCATTACCTTCCGTTTGCCCTCTAAACGAAGTACTCTAATTTTTTGAGTAGTTGCTTCCGGTTCTAATTCACGAGTCTTATATATCCCTTGGATATGATACGTAATATTGTTCTCTTTTACTCCAAACAACATCGCCATTTGCTGCTGAGTAAGCCATACAGTTTCATCCTGCAACCGAACCTCCAATTGGATTTCCGCATCTGGTTGATATAATACTATTTCGTCCTTCATCGTCAATAAACGCCTTTTTATGTCATCTTCGCGTTCGGCAATGCTGTCGCATCGGATGCCGTTAAGCGGCATAAAGGCGACATATGCCTCCGCTCTCCCCACCGCAACACGTTGCGTCGGGGACCCCTCTCGGGAAAGACACCACAAAGATACAAAAATATTTTGATATATGCAAATGAAAACAATAAAAAGTACAATATTTTTCTAATCTGTCGACGGATACAGTATGAATAGTGAAATGATGGCTCGATAAATCGAATGACAATTTGGCAACTGATGCATTGCGGCACAAAATTTGTTAGGAAGAATATAGACCGCTGGCGATGCCTGCTCAATGATAAAAACTTATACAAGGCATAATAGGCTTTGAGTGCGAAGCACGGTCTTTCTGCTTTGAGTGAAGCGAAGCAAATCGGTCTTTCGACTATAACAAATAAAGATAATGACAACAGTACCTGTATTACTATTAACCGGATATCTGGGCAGCGGCAAGACTACCCTGCTCAACCGGATCCTCAACAACCGCAAAGGAATAAAGTTTGCCGTGATCGTCAACGACATTGGCGAAGTGAACATCGATGCCGACCTGATAGCCAAAGGCGGAGTGGTCGGACAAAAAGACGACAGCCTCGTAGCACTGCAGAACGGATGCATCTGCTGCACGCTGAAGATGGACCTCGTTGAGCAACTCAACGACATAACCTCGCAAAAGAAGTTCGACTACATCGTGATCGAAGCCTCCGGCATCTGCGAACCCGCACCTATAGCACAAACGCTCTGCTCTATCCCGCAGATTGTTACGAACTACGCCGGACATGACCTGCCGCGTTTGGATTGTATCGTAACTGTGGTGGATGCACTGCGTATGCGTGACGAGTTCGGTTGCGGCGACAGTCTGCAACAGGAGCATATAGGCGAGGAGGATATCGAACGGCTCGTGATTGAGCAGATTGAGTTCTGCAACAAGATCCTGCTCAACAAAGCCTCCGAGATCAGCCCGCGCGAGCTCGATCACCTCACTGCCATCATCCGCGCCATACAGCCCAAAGCGGAGATCATTCCCTGCGACTACGGCGATGTGGACTTCGACAAGATACTCAACACCCACGCTTTCGACTTTGATGATGTAGCCACCAGCGCTACCTGGGTACACGAGGTGGAAAAAGCCGAAATCGATGATCATGACGATCATGACGAGCACGAGCACCACGAACATCACCACGATCATGATGACGAACACCACGACCACGAGGCGCATGAGGAGCACGAGCATCACCACCACGACCACGAACATCATCACCACCATCACCACGACGATGAGGGTGAGGCAGAAGAGTACGGCATAGGCACATTCGTATATTTCCGCCGGCAGCCGTTCGACCTCAACAAGTTCGACGAGTTCGTTGCCCGACACTGGCCGAAAGAGGTGATCCGCGCCAAAGGTATGTGTTACTTCAACGACGAATACGACATGTGCTACGTGTTTGAGCAAGCAGGCAAGCAGTTCAACCTCAAGCAGGCAGGACAGTGGTACGCCACGATGCCCGAAGAAGAACTGATGCTCATGGCTCGCTCCGAACCCGGCATCCTCCGCGACTGGGATGAGCAGTACGGCGACCGCATGCAGAAACTTGTATTCATCGGTCAGCACCTTGACCGGCATGCTATCACCGAGGCGCTGGACGCCTGCCTGGCGTAAAACAAGACTGCATGACCAACTGACCGATATGCAAAGCAAAAGACCGATGAATGGCGACCTTTTGCTTTTGGTGTAGCATCCTTTCTGACGAATAGGATTCCTTATCCCTTATATGCGTAGTTAACCAAGTCGCCGTTGTTGTACTGGTCGTACGCCTGCATGTCGATGAGTCCATGACCGCTGAGGTTAAACAGAATAACTTTCTGTTCGCCGGTATCGGCACAACGCTTGGCCTCGCGAATAGTGGCAGCAATGGCATGTGCGCTCTCCGGAGCCGGAATGATTCCCTCGGTGCGGGCAAAAAGTGTTGCGGCCTCAAAGGTCTCAAGCTGCGGAATATCCACACCCTGCATCATGCCATCTTTCAGCAGCTGGCTGACGATAACTCCTGCGCCGTGGTAACGCAATCCGCCGGCGTGGATGTTGGACGGCTTGAACTCATGCCCGAGGGTGAACATCGGTAGCAACGGTGTGTAGCCTGCCGAGTCACCAAAGTCGTAACGGAATTCGCCACGTGTGAGCTTCGGGCAGCATTCAGGTTCAGCGGCTATAAACTGCGTGTGCTTGCCGTTCAATATATTGTGCCGCATGAACGGGAAGGCTATGCCGCCAAAGTTACTGCCACCGCCAAAGCAAGCAATAACCACATCCGGGTACTCACCCGCCATGGCCATCTGTTTCTCAGCTTCCAAGCCGATGATGGACTGATGAAGTGCTACATGATTCAGCACCGAGCCGAGGGTATATTTGCAGTTCGGAGTAGTGGTGGCAAGTTCTATAGCCTCTGATATAGCCGTACCGAGCGATCCGGGATGATTAGGTTCGCGAGTGATAATATCTTTGCCTGCGCGCGTGGACATGGATGGCGAGCCTTCTACTGTAGCACCAAACGTACGCATAATACTTGAGCGATACGGCTTCTGCTGCATGGATACTTTTACCTGATACACTGCACACTCCAGTCCGAAGACCTTCGCAGCATAGCTGAGAGCTGCACCCCATTGTCCGGCACCGGTCTCTGTCGTGACATTCGTCACGCCCTCTTGTTTGCAATAGTAGCACTGAGGTAGAGCCGAATTTAGCTTGTGGGATCCTAAGGGGTTGACACTCTCGTTCTTAAAGTATATATGAGCCGGTGTGCCTAAGGCCTGCTCCAGTGCGTACGCACGCACAAGAGGCGTAGAGCGGTAATACTTGTACATTTCCAGCACGGGCTGCGGAATATCGATCCAGGCATGCTCAGTATCCAATTCCTGTACCGCGCATTCGTGCGCGAAGATATGCGACAAATCATCAACGCCTACCGGCTGTTTGGTAACGGGATGGATGGGGGGCAGAGGCTTGTTGGGCATATCTGCCTGAATGTTGTACCACCGGGTCGGCAACTCCGACTCTGGCAGAAGAAAACGTTTTTGCATAATTGATTTAATAGTATATCTTTAGGTATAATATATTTCAGCCAATCATGGCTGAGTGCTGTTATTTGCCGATCAACCAGCCGTAGTTCTCTTTTGTCGTCATCTTGATCCAAGCCACACCGGCAGAACCGTTAATGATCAAGAAGAAGATAAACAGAACAATTGAGAATACATTGTGAAGCAGGATGAATAATCCTATACCTGCCACGCTGTAAATGATCCAATAGATCCATGCATCATTCTTGCGGTAGATAAGCCAATAGTTGGCAAGGAATGACGAGGATATCATTAGTCCGTTTAGCAGCTTGACGGCTACATTTTCAGTCAGTCCGTCTTTCCGGAACGCAAACGATGCTAACATATAGTCGCCCACTGTAAGCACCACAAACAAGCCTATTGTCAGCCAGAATCGCGGCGTATCCAGAAACTGCGTTTCAAAACTTGCACCTCCCTCACCCTTTGAACGACTCCATTTATAGATAGACATCATTTGGAAAGGAATGAACACGAAGAAATAAAGAAATGTGCTGTCTATCTGTCCTTGCAGAAAGAATTGCACACCAAGCAGTGCTGACATCACTATGCCGGCAAAGAAGCCTGTAAAGTTTTGCGGATCACGTATCGTTAGAATATACGCTACACCTATAACGCTGGCAGGGATGCCTACGCACCATGCAGCGTTGCCGAAATGTAGCAACTCGTAGTCAAACCACACTTGAGCGCCCCAAAGCAAGAGCATCAGAGCTCCGTAAATACCGATTGAGATAAGCAGATTGCGGCACAATGCCAGCCATAGAGTAGTATTTTTCATGATGATATGTATTAAAGATTATTAGCAGCTTAACAATGTAACGATTGCATACATTAGCCGTTTAACAATTGGGCAAACGCTTCTGCCAAGGCATCAATATCCCGTATGCCGGGCAGTAGCGGACGGATGTTCATCACTCGCTGACGGACCGACTGCACCGCATGCTTGCTGAGCTTCGCCTCGCTCGGCGTGATAGCCTGCTCCAGCGCATCGATATCCACATCGTACATCAGCGTGCCGTGCACGATAGTCGCGTTTGGCAACGCATAACACGCATTACCGCTCACCTTCTTGCCGTCTACCAATATGTCATTATGCGCCGTTGTTACAGCATTCAATCCTAACGAACGGAGAACACCGGCAACCAGAGCCAGGAATCGCTCAAACACCACTTCGCTGTGTGTATCCGGGCTGATGAGACTGAGCATCAGGTTACCCTGATCGGCATACACGCAACCGCCACCGCTCTTGCGCTGCACTACGGCTATACCGTGTGCCTCGCAGTATGGGATATTCACCTCCGCCTCGCGTTGCTGATGTCTGCCGTAGATAACGGTTGGTGCAACCGTCCAGCTGAAGAACAGCTCATCCTGTTGCACCTGGTGCGCCAAGCGTATCTCCTCATCCAGATACCACGCCAGAGGCTGACCTTTGGGCTGATTGATTACTTTCATACGCATATCCTATCCGCCAAGATTGGCGGATGTAATTATTTATCGGTTGCGTCAAGCAGGATAAACGCCGCCCAGTATCTCGGGTGAGCAAACGGATACCGCTTGGCCTTGTTCGCAGCACGTACTTGCGATTGACGCAGGAACTTCAGTTTGCGCGCCTGCACCTCTTCCGAATCCTCCTCTTCTATCCGTTCGGGCTTGAATCCACGCAGGTCGTATTGTGCGCTGCGCAGTGCTTCGCGAGGAGTCATGCCTTCGTTCAGATGCTTGTAGAACGCCTTCATCATCTTCTCCGTCGCCTCGTCGTTAACCTGCCAGAGCGACATGATCAGCGCATGCACACCGGCTTTCTTGAAGCCACGCTGCAGCCCCATCACACCATCCGATGTGATAGTACCAAGTGCCGTCTCGCAAGCGGAAAGGACAGTCAGTTGGTTGCCTGACAGGTTCAGTCCGGCAATCTCCTGCGCAGTAAGAATACCATCCTCACGCGAGGGCTGAACATCTTCGCCCTTCCATGCGTTCTCCGAGTTAGCTAACAACATACCTGTGCGTTGCATCGCATTCTCCTCTGTCACGTCAGAGAGGCAGAAGCCGTGAGTAGCAATATGCATCAGTTCGGGAGCCTGCCCGGACATCTGCTTGAACTGCTCCTCGGATGCGCCCATGGCGGTGAACATATGCTTTGTACCGATCTGCTCGGCGATAGATTGCACCTCACTGAGTGTACCCGGCAGGTACTGAATGGCGCCGCGCCGGTTCTCGGGGTTGTAATATACGCCACCGTACAATACAGCCTCGCGCAGACGCGCTTTCTCCAGTTGGAAAGCATCCGTGTTGCGGAAGCACAACTCACGCGTGGACGACAGTCGGAACAGGTTATACACATCCGCCATGGTAGGCATAATAGTGTCGGTGGACATCTGCGCAGCACCCTGATAACCCGTGGTGTACGGCAGATACTCGATTGCCAACTGATAGAGCGGTCCATCGGGTGCGAAATACACCTTGTCGGTCGGTTTGATCTGTCCTACGCGCAATATATCCCGCCAGATGGTATCGGACAATTGTGTATTTAGATAGGTACGCGCGCGCATCTCTACGAACTGCTGCAGGTAATCCTTGTTCGGGATCTGAACCATCTTCGGTGCTGTCCACTCCGGACGAAGGATAAGGGCTACAAACTCGCCATTGGATTTGCGGCCTTTGTCCTGCATAAACTCGATAGCCACCTCACCTTTCTTCAGCGCCTTGCGCACATCAGCGGTGGTGATACGCAGGCGGTCCATAAACGAGCCGTACTCATGACACGCGATCATCACTTGCTGCTCCAAGTCATCAATCTGCGCCTGACGCATGCGCACGGTATCCGGATTCTGATACCTAACAGGCTGCTGCAGGTAGCGTTGCTGCGCCAACTGCAGTTGGCGCAGGTTCTGGTAGTCGGCAATCAACTCTTGATTACCTTTCTGCTCTACGAAGCGGGCAAACTCGATCGATGAGGACAGCAGCAAACCTTTGTTAACAAGATTGGCATCGTATAACAGTGTCGTAGCAAACGGCGATTCTGCCTTCAGCGCACAAGGAATAATCTGGTTGAAGTGGTGACGCAAGCTGCCGTAGTATTCGGCGCGGGCACGCTCGGTCAACGATGGAAATACCTGATTTACGCGCATGGATAGGATATCCACAATCTCACGCTTCACTTTCAGCGATTGCTCATAGTTCTCAGCCTTGCGGTACAGAGCGGCAAGATGACCGAGAGCTACGGGAAAATCGCGGTTGTAGATACCTACCGAGTCGCGGAAAGTCTTGATTATCTGCTCCGCTTTCGGCAATGCCTCTTGGTATCGTCCGGCATCGGCAAGCACATTGGTGATATTGAACTCAAGAATAAGTGCAGCCTCCAGATCGGCACGCTGCATCGTTTCTACAGCCTCGGTGTACAGCGCAAGTGCCCGGTCGATGGAATCCATCCGATGATAGTCTGCTGCCAAGTTGCCCAACGCCAGTGCATACTCACGGTGCTGCTTGCCATACGTCTGCTCGGCTATCTCCACGGCACGCTGATGGTAAGGCAGCGCCTCTGCTACTCTACCCGACTCGCGATAATAGTTGCCTAAACGCTGACCCAGATCGTTGTAGTTGAACGAATTCTCGCCATAGAACTTCTTGTACAGCGGCAGCACCTCTTTGGTAACCTCTATTGCATCGTCATAGTTCTCGATAGCGGCGTAGAAGTACGACAATGCCGCCATTCGGATAGCCAGGTTCGGTGATTCGGGTGCTACCTCTTTTGTCCGTTTTACTACCTCGTACATGATCTCGATAGCCTTACCGTAATCGCCGCGGTACGAGTAGTTGTATGCCCGTGAGTTCATCACCTCCAGTGTAGCATTGTCGGTAGGCTTGAGTGAGTCGTTGGCAATTACCGCAGCATGGTCGAGGTAGCGCTTGGCTTCATCGTTACGCTTGGCTACATCCAGACAGTAACCAAGGTTCGCGAGCGCATGCACGTACGAGTGCACGTACATCTTATCCTGACGCTCAAGCACATCCACTGCCTTATGTGCATACTCAATCGCTCTGTCCATGCGGCGCAGAGCGTAGTAGCAGTACATCTGATTGGTATATACGTCATACAGGTCGGCGTAGTTTGGCGACACCGAGTCGGTGATCAGTTGAATCAGACTATCGCCCACGGCTATAGCCTGCTTGATGTCACCTGAATGATAGTACGACGATGCCAGATAGGTCACCGACCGCAGGTATGCTGACGAACGGCGGCCTAACAGACGCTTGCGCCAACCCGCTGCCTCACGGAAGCAACGCTGCGCCTCAGCAAACTGACCCTGACTGTACAGAATTGCACCCAACGAGTCCTGACGACTGGCTGCACGCTGCATACTTATTGAATCACCCTCGATTACAGGCACTGCACCTGCCGAACCGGATTCGGCTTGCGCCATAACTGACAGGCTCGACATGCCTAACAGCAGGGATAGAACAAACAGTTTCGTATTCATAATACTAACAATTTATTCGGTTGTTGGGGTTGGCGGCTCTTTCTTCTTGAAAAACAGCAAACATACCAGATAGTTGATACATCCGCCAATGAAGATGACCACAAAACTGATATGATCGTCCCGCCACGTGGGCAGCCAACTGAGCATCAGCGGCAACAATGCGAACTGAATCACCACATTGATTGCTCTGGCTAACAGAAACCCACCGGCATTCTTCAGTTCGGGCCGTGTACCGAAAGTGTACCAGTTGGAGAACAAATAGTTAGGAATCATCTCCAGCACGTAGCCTATTCCGAACGCCACATAGTACATGGCTGACCCCTTATCGGGATACGACATGCAGTACAATGCCGCCATGAACAACCATGTCTGTACGAACATACCGCTCGTACCTACAACCAGGAAACGAACAGCAGAACGCACCAAAGGCGGCAGATATGAACTTGGCAAAACCATCAGCGATTATTTCAGCGCTTCCAGCAGTTGCTGCATAGCGGCATCCAGTCCGTTCACATCGCGTCCGCCGGCAGTAGCCATCCACGGCTGACCGCCACCGCCGCCTTGAATCAGTTTGGCAGCAGCCTTGATCATCGCACCGGCGTTCTTGCCTTCGTCCACCAGCGGTTGGCTCAGGAACACGGCTATCGTAGGCTTGCCGTCGAACTGCGTAGCGCCGACTACGGCAAAACGCACATTGGTGAACTTGCCGCGCAGCAATGGCATCACGCCGCGAATCATGTCAGGGTTAAACTCGCCCTGCAGACGTACGAGTTTGATGCCACCAAAGTCCTCGGCACGACCGATCAGTTCGTCGCGGAAACGCTCAATCTTCTCTGCCATATACTGCTCAATCTGCTTCTTCAGCCCGGCGTTCTCGTCAATCGACTTGCGTATGGCACCGGCGAGGTCGGGCGCGTTGTTGAACAACCCGCGCAGACCGGTGAGCATATCCTGCTGCGCATAGTACAGTTCGTCAGCCTTAGCTGCAGTCACAGCCTCTATACGGCGTATGCCGGCAGCCACACTGGTCTCCATCACGATTCGTACCGAGCCGATCCGGCCTGTGGACGAAACGTGGCAACCGCCGCACAACTCGATACTCGGACCATACTTGATCACGCGCACATCATCGCCATACTTCTCGCCAAACAATGCCATGGCACCCATCTCTTTCGCCTTGGCGATAGGCGTGTGGCGGCTCTCCTCGAGCGGCATATCGTAACGGATCAGTTCGTTGGCAAGGATCTCTACCTTACGCAACTCTTCGGGCGTCACTTTCTGGAAGTGGCTGAAGTCGAATCGCAGGCCGTCGGCGGTCACGAGCGAGCCCTTTTGCTCGACGTGCTCACCTAACACTTGGCGCAACGCGTAGTGAATAAGGTGCGTAGCCGAGTGGTTGCAACTGATAGCCTGACGGAGAGCTGCATCAACCTGGGCAACGAACGTAGCGTTCATATCAGCTGGCAGTTCGGTCATTATATGTACCGGCAGACCGTTCTCGCGCTTGGTATCGATAATCTTGTATTTGGGGCTTTCGTCTTTCGACTTTTGACTTTCGGCTATATATCCCTTGTCGCCTACCTCACCGCCCATCTCGGCGTAGAACGGAGTCTTGCTCAACACAACCTGATAGAACGACTTGCCTTTCTGGCTAACCTGACGATATCGCAGGATCTGCGTTTCCACTCCCAGTTGGTCGTAGCCCACAAACTCCGTCTCGCCTTCACGCAGCACGTTCCAGTCGCCCAGGTCTTGTTTGTTCGCCTCGCGACCCATGCTCTTCTGGTGCTCCAGAGCACGGTTGTACTCCTCCTCGTTGGTGGTGAAGCCGTTCTCACGCAGAATCAGTTCGGTCAGGTCCAGCGGGAATCCGTAGGTATCCTTGAGCGTGAACACATCCACGCCACTGATCTCTGTCTTACCGGCTTTGCGGGCGTCGTCCATCAGTTTGTCGAGCAGTGTTATACCTTTATCCAGCGTACGCAGGAACGCTTCTTCCTCGCTCTTGATTACAGGCACGATCTGCGACTTCTGCTTCACCAGTTCGGGATAAGCGTCACCCATATCGGCAATCAGTTGCGGTATCAGTTTGTACAGGAACGCCTCACGCATATCGAGGAACGTGTAGCCGTAACGCACGGCACGGCGCAGAATACGGCGGATCACATATCCGGCTTTCTCGTTGCTCGGCAGCTGACCGTCAGTGATCGCAAAAGCAATCGTACGTATATGGTCGGCAATAACGCGCATAGCTACATCGGTCTTCTCCTCCACTCCGTACTTGCAGTGGCAAAGCTCGCCGATCTTCGTGAGCATCGGCTGGAACACATCCGTGTCGTAGTTCGACTGCTTGCCTTGTATGGTACGAACGAGTCGCTCGAAGCCCATGCCGGTATCAATCACTTTCTTTGCCAGCGGCTCAAGCGAACCGTCTGCCTTGCGGTTGAACTGCATGAATACGATGTTCCATATCTCAATCACCTGCGGATGGTCTTTGTTCACCAGTTCGCGTCCGGGCACTTGGGCTTTCTCCTCTTCGCTACGGCTGTCCACATGGATCTCCGAGCACGGTCCGCAAGGACCCGTGTCGCCCATCTCCCAGAAGTTGTCGTGCTTGTTGCCGTTCAGTATATGGTCGGCAGGCAGGTGCTTTGCCCAAACCGAAGCCGCCTCGTCGTCACGGCCCAGACCTTCCTCTGCCGAGCCCTCAAAGACGGTGGCATACAGGTTCTTCGGATCAATCTTCAGTACATCCACGATATACTCCCACGCAAAGTCTATTGCGCCCTGCTTGAAGTAGTCGCCGAACGACCAGTTGCCAAGCATCTCGAACATCGTGTGATGGTACGTATCACGACCCACCTCCTCCAGGTCGTTGTGCTTGCCGCTGACGCGCAGACATTTCTGGCTGTCTGCCACGCGAGGATACTTGATCGGGTCATTGCCGAGGATGATTCCTTTCCACGGGTTCATGCCGGCGTTGGTAAACATCAGTGTCGGGTCATCCTTGATGACCATCGGGGCAGAGGGTACAACCTGGTGACCCTTACTTGCCATAAAATCTAAGAAAGATTTTCTTATTTCGTTCGCTTTCATGCTTAATGTTATTATATGTCTGTTTATGTTCTTGAATTTGTTTTGAGCAGATTTGCGATTTCTTGTTAAGGGAGTTATGTGGGACATAATGACCGCACAAAAATCACAAAGATGCCAAAAGAAATCAAGAAGGTTTATACCCCGTGCTCTTCGGTTCGCTGAACGACCTGAACTCCGGACGGAAATCGTTCTCGTCATGCTCGGGCACCGGCAGCGGGTTGGCGTTTATCGCTTTGTTCATCGCGCGTTGCTTCATTATGTCCAGTGCCGCATACAGCGCATTGCGGAAACTTTGTTCCGATGCTTTGTTCTTGCCGGCAAGGTCGTACGCCACGCCATGATCGGGCGAGGTGCGGATGATGTTCAGTCCGGCGGTGAAGTTCACGCCGTTCATGTCCATCGATTTGAACGGGATCAGTCCCTGATCGTGATACATAGCAAGTATCGCGTCAAAGTGGGCGAAATGTCCGCTGCCGAAGAATCCGTCGGCACTGTACGGACCAAAGGTCAATATACCCTGTTTGTTCGCCTCGGCTATGGCGGGAATAATACACTCCTGCTCCTCTTTGCCTAACAACCCTCCGTCGCCTGCGTGCGGATTGAGCGCTAACACGGCTATACGCGGTTGACGGATAGAGAAGTCATTCTTCAGCGCATGGTTCAGGATAGTCAGTTTGTTGATTATGCGCTCCACGGTGATGCTCTCGGCAACCTTGCTGATCGGCACATGGTTGCACACAAGTGCCACTTTCAGTGCATCGCTCACCATCATCATCAGCGACTTATCTCCTGCACCGAACAGGTGGGTCAGGTACTCCGTGTGGCCGCTGAACCTAAACTCGTCGGATTGAATGTTCGCCTTGTTGATAGGTGCTGTTACGAGTGCGTGCACCAGTCCCTGCTGCAGGTCGCCGCAGGCGCGTTTGAGACTGGCCAGCGACGCTCTGCCGGCTGCCTCCGTGCTCTTGCCAATCTCCAGAGGCGTGTCGTCGGGGTAACAGGTTATCACATTCACTTTTCCCTCCTGCACCTTGCGCGCATCGGGGATGATCACGCCTTGCGGGGTGCGGAACTCCTCATCCAGCAGTTGTGCATGCTGCTTGGCGATGGCAACGTTGCCGTACAACACGGGCGTGCAGATCTCTAAGATGTGCGGATGGAAGATCGTTTTCAGTATTATCTCGTAACTCACGCCGTTGATATCTCCGGCGGTAATCGCTATAATAGGTTTCATAGTTTGATGTTCAATCTTCAATTATTTGTTGTTTAGAATTGTTCGTTATGAATCTTTGCGTAGAGCAGTTTGGCAAGGTCATAATCTTTGCGCTGCTCGGCTTTGTAGCCCAAGGCTATCACGCATAGCACATTGTACTTCTCGGGTATACCTGTCAGGTCGCGAACCATTGCTTCCGACTCCGCCCTGCCGTATATCTGGCACCAGCATGCACCCAAGCCCTGCTCCTCGGCTGCTAACAGTATATGCGCGGCGGCTATCGCTCCGTCTGACTGCCAGGTATCCGTGAGCGAGCTGTCCAACGCCACAACGATTCCCGCCATGGCGGTATTGAACATCTGGCTGCCGTACGTCTTGCAACCCGCCAACTGCCGAAGCACCGGCTCATCAGTCACCACCACAAACTCCCACGGGTTAAGCCGCTTGCCGGACGGTGACATCAGCGCGCATTGCAGTATATAATCGATCTTCTCACGCTCGACAGGCTGCGAACGGAACGTGCGGATCGAGCGCCGCTTCTGACATAATTCCCGAAAACTATCCATTGTCTATCCTTTCACTTTTCAACTTTCATTTTTCATGTGGTATATGCGCACACATAAACCGCCACAAAGTTACGAAAAATATTTGACATTTGCAAGTTTTACGTATAAAAAAATTCTTTTGTCTCCTATAAATTGTATTTTCAGCAGACTCTAACCTGCCCGTTCCATGCCTTATAAGTAGCAAGTGAGGCGCATGCAGAGCAACAAAATTAGATTTTTCCGAAGAAAAATTTGCATAATTGAAAAATATTTCGTATCTTTGCAGTCGCAAACAAAACTTTACAACTATGGCAACAGCACTAACATCAGCAGCACCTTGCAAGACGTTTATTGTATCGATTGATCCCAGGAGCAAGAGTGCGGTTCAACTTATGAATGCGCTAAAACTTATGGATTTTCTCAAGATAGAAGAAAGTCCATACGATTCCAAATATGTAGCGGAAGTCAAAGCAATGGATAAGCGAACCTTTAAGTCTGTGTAATCGTTCGAACGTAGTGAGATAAGAAAATTGCGAAACGCAATAATCGTTCGAGCAAAGCGAGATAAGAACCGCGGGAGAGTCCGCTCTATATACTCAAAAAATCCGGCGATAGACCGGATTTTTTTACTGCATAGCAGTGGAGTATAGCGGAATCGAAAATTGCGAAACGCAATAATCGTTCGAGCGAAGCGAGATAAGAAAATTGCGAAACGCAATAATCGTTCGAACGTAGTGAGATAAGACCCGCGGAAGAGTCCGCTCCATATACTCAAAAAAATCCGGCGATAGACCGGATTTTTTACTGCTGTGCAGTGGAGTATAGCGGACTCGAACCGCTCACCTCGACACTGCCAGTGTCGCGCTCTAGCCAGATGAGCTAATACCCCGAGCGAGTTGTCTAACCTGGAATCGAACCAAGATCTTCAGAACCAAAATCTGACGTAATAGCCTTTATACCATTAGACAAAAGCGGGTGCAAAAGTACAACATTTTTTTCAAATATGCAAATTCTTCCACAATTTATTCTCTTTCCTAACGCCTAAATCGCGTATATTGCCAAGCGTATTTGTCAAAATACCGACGTACACGCCAATCTCGCCCATCTTTTTGCTGAAAAATTTGCAACTGTCAAAAAATTGTTGTACCTTTGCACTTGCTTTTTCGCGGGATATAGTTCAGCCCGGTTAGAATGCCTGCTTTGGGAGCAGGAGGTCGTGAGTTCGAATCTCGCTATCCCGACTAAGCGTTCGGCAAATTGCGCTAACAGATGTCGCTCGGCGCCATTAAGCGCACAATGGCCTTCGCTTGCCCCACCACCAACAGCCTATGGCTTGGTTTGTGTCGGGGGCCCCGGATTCGGGGGAAACAAGGTTGGAAGAAGTGAACCGCTTTGTGCGGTTTTTCTTTGGAAAGCCGCGAGTGTGATGGGATACGGGCAGCCACACAAACTATTTTTAC